>CAZKGP010000099.1:0-7738 GCA_964552225.1 uncultured Acetatifactor sp. | reverse complement strand
GATAGTATCTAAAAGAACTATTGCTGAAAAGATTCATATAATAGATACATAACATAATATATTTGGAGGTTAGTATCTATGAGTAATGGTAATGCTGATCCCAGAGGAATAATTACTCAAAAAGGCAATCTTATGCGTGTGGAAAATGCTTTCGTAGAAGAAGTTTCTTCCACAAATAGAAACACTGGGCATATTCTTATTTCCTATGCCGTTCGTAGGCCTAATAATATGACTTTAATAGAACATCTAAGACTTAATATTAGTAGAAATACTGCTGTACTAAATTCATTCGGTCTACCAATATGTTTTTGTGATATTAGAGAGGGAATGTGGATTGATGCTCTTTTTTCCCCCATAATGACACGGAGTATTCCCCCTCAGTCTAATGCTTTTCTAATCATAGCTCGAAGGGACAATCGAGCACCTACAAGTGTAACAACAGACCGAATTGCCGAGATAGATACCGTCAATCGTTTTCTTAATCTAGGTAACCCTAATAATATACAACAACAGATTCGATTTGTTATTACGAATCAAACTGTAATTCTGGATCGAAGGGGCAATGCAATCAACCTTCGTTCTCTAAGTCCAGGTCAAAGGGTACGTGTAACTCATGCCAATTTTCAAACTGCCAGTATCCCGCCTCAGACCACTGCGTTTAGTGTACAGTTAATATAAAACAAAAAAGTAGAATAAGACGTTTTACCTCTTGTTCTACTTTTTCTGTGGATTAATTAAATTTCATTATAAAACTTTGATGGGAAATATTAATGTAATGTACAAATATTTATCATCTCCCCTTGCTTCTATTCGACCTTGCATTCTCTGTACATAGAGTTTGGCAATGGTTAATCCCAAACCACTACTTTCCACCTTCTCTCTACTTTTATCTTTCTTGTAAAAGCGGTCAAAGAGATGAACAATATCATAATCTGATAGTTCTCCACGAAGAGATTGATAGGTAACAGCCACATTTTCACTTTCTTTAACCAATGAAATCAACGCTTGTTCTCCACAGTATTTAATTGTGTTGGAGGTTAGATTGGTTAGAACTCTATTCATATAATTCAAATCACCACTCATCCAAATGGGCGTTTCTTCCTTAGGCAGTTCTATTTCTAAGTGAATTTCCTTCTGCTGGAATTCATTATAAAAACCAAGTATGTGCTCTTTCACCGTTCTATATAAATCCAAAGGTTCCATATTTATAGCTGTGGCATCATTCTTAAGCCTTGCATATTCATACAGCGCCTCTATCAATCCATTTAAATTACCTGCACGCCTTCTAATCACTTCCAATGCCACTTCTTGCTCTTGAGATAATGTATCTTCTTCCAGAAAATCAAGATATCCTAAAATTGAAGTAAGGGGTGTTCGCAAGTCATGGGATAAATTCGTAATCTCGTCTTGTATGGTATGCAATGCATCATGGTGATCATGCTTCAGACTATGATAAGCTTCCGTATAGAGATTCATCTCATAAGCCAATGCTTCTAGTTCCTTATTAGGGGATGCAATCTGTATGTGCTGCTCCCCCTCATTATTCCCTCTTGCCTTTTTAAAATTTTGGGTAAGATCTTTAATACTTTTTTTCAAAATAAAAAGGTGTAAAATTAAATAACTACAAAGTATGCTTAAAATTATTACTACATAAGTCACTTTATTCTACCTCCCCTATGTCTGCTTAAACGGACACACTATTACTTCAATTCCTTACCTTGAAACTTAACTATTCCTGCAACCAAAAAGCCTACTAGCCACACTCCACCAATCAAAAAACATTTTAATATGACTGTTGTCACGTTACCATCAACAGATACAAGAGGGCCTCCCCATGAAACTATATTGATTGGGAAAAATTTCATTAATTTCTCAATCAAATCAACTTTTCTCCCCAATAAGTTTCCTATCCCTGGTAAAATAACCAAAACGGAAACAGTCCAAACCATAGCAACACTTTGATTCTCCAATATCATAAAGAAAAAGTGTGCGATTGCTAGTGCTGCCAAAAGACTCGTAAAACTCCCTATGCTAACCCTAATAAGGGTAGCCAATTCTCCAACATTTTCATGTTTCAATAAAGCATAGCATAGAGCAGTATAAACACCAACTAAAATAAGGTAAGTAAAAATGCAAACTACTACTTGTACCAAAAATCTACCTATAAATATCACATAATGCGGAATACCAAAAGCTACGCTATGCTTCATGGTATGCTGCTTTTCCTCATTGTCATACATAAAAACAGAAAATACTACTGCTGCCATTAACATGTAATTCATCATTCCATAAAGATTAGAAAGTGCAAACCTAGTATTTGAATATGGGAAATTAGGATTTAGACCAAAATGCTTTAATACAAGTACCAAGCTTATCATCAACCCTCCACAAATACTTATTAATATATATATATTACGGATTCTTAACACTCTATAAAATTCACTTTTTATATAATTTGCCATAATTAATCCCTCTCACACTTCACTCTATTCATATAATAATTTTCAAGGTTCATCATTTTTTTCTCTATTCCAGAAAGTCCAACATGGTGTGCAACTGCAAGCTCACAGATTCGTTCACCGTTGTCTATGCCTTCATATAGATGAATATGTCGGTCTTCATATACCTTATATTTGGTATAATTTAATTCCTTTTCTAGCAAGAGACACATAGCTTGAGGATTCTCCACTGTTATTTCCAAATAAGAATTACATTTCCTTAATAGGTCCTCAGAAGATATCTCTTCTAATAATTTACCATGACTTAAGAAACCATACTTTGTTGCAATGTTCGCCATTTCCGCCAATATATGGCTAGAAATGAGAATAGTAGTTTTCCGTTTTTGATTAATATTTAATAGAGTTTGACGAACTTCAATGATTCCAGCAGGGTCCAGTCCATTAATCGGTTCATCCAAAATCAAAAATTCTGGTGAGTGCATAAGCGCTAGCCCAATTCCTAATCTTTGTTTCATGCCTAGGGAAAAATCTTTATATTTTTTCTTCCCAGTGTTTGATAAACCAATCTCTGCAAGTACTTGAGTCACCACTTCTTTACCAGGTATACCATATTGAATACGAAAATACTCCAAATTTTGTCTAGCAGTCATATTCAAGAAAAAACCAGGTTCTTCAATTAAGGTACCTGTTCGCCTTCTGTTTTTACGAATTTCTTCCTTTGATGTCTCCCCAAACAACGTGATTTCTCCAGAATCAGCTATACTTTGCCCAGAAATAAGGCGCATAAGTGTAGTTTTACCAGCCCCATTATTACCCACCAGACCAAAAATCTCACCACGCTTTATTTCTATAGACACATCATCTAAAGCTTTAACATCACCATATGTTTTGGTTATACCACGCATTGTTAATATCATATCGCTCATTTATATCCATTCCTTTCGCTTTCTTTAGGTACATTTTAGTAAAAATCCTTAAATGAGTCCTTAAAAAAGTTTAAAGAAAGTTTAAAGATTAAAATTAAAAGTTAAGCTTGTAACCAATGCCCCATACCGTACTAATATATTCCTCTGATGTTATCTTGGCAATTTTCTTACGAATATTACTGATATGTACACTGATTGTATTATCCTCCCCGTAGTAACCATTCTTCCAAACAGATTCATAAAGGGATTCTTTAGAGAAAACCTTTTTAGGTGATTCCAACATTACCTTTAGAATGGCAAATTCGTGAGTAGTTAGTTCTAATTTTACGTTCTGTACCGTAGCTGACAAAGCGTCTAATTGAAGTACAAGGTCTCGAAACGTAAGATCTTGGATTACTTCCTCTTTCTTATCAGGCAGATTCTTCATGAATCGAACTCTGCGAAGTTGTGCTTCTATTCGAGCCAATAATTCTGGTTGCTCAAAAGGTTTGGTCATATAGTCGTCTGCACCCAATTTAAGTACCTGCACCTTGTCCTCTAGCCCACCTTTGGAAGTTAGTGCAATAATAGGGAATATCTTACTTTTTCTTGCCTCTTGAATCAATTCTTCTCCAGACATACCAGGCAACATCAAGTCGCATAGCATAAGATCAAAATTTTCCATTGATAATCTTAATGCTCCTTCTGTTCCAGAATAAGCGGATACTACTTCGTATCCCTCTTTTTGTAATATTCTATGTAATAAATTATTGATATCTAAATCATCTTCAACTATTAATATTTTCTCCATAAACACCTCGATTGTTCTTCTCATATATAGGAAAATCCCCACCTAGAAATTCAATTCACATTTCATATATTTACAAAAATCAGCTACATGCTCACTATACAACATTTCCTTATCGGTCCTATAACACTCCATTGCTTCTTTTAAAAGAGACGCATATTGTTCTGATAAATTACAGATTCCCCAGTTAGCCCCTTGTTCTTTTGACAAAATCAAAGAATCCTTTTTATATGCATACACGCGACACAAATTCAAAACAAAATAGACAGGATTCTGTACTACATCTACTCCAGCATTCTCTACATCCTTTTGAATACTGTCTAAATAGTATTGTTTTGGTATATCTCCAAATATCTCTTGAATAGGTTCTCCTATCAAAGTATAACCAACCTCTTTAATCACAGTAAAATGCGCTGCCAAGTCCTCATCTGTTCCATTCATATTTTCACAATAAAACTCTATATTATCTAAGCAGTTCTGATGATGGAAAATGGAATAATGCAATTCAAAGGGAGTTGGATATACAAAATTCTTACAGTTCTCTGCCAGCACCACACTCATCTCAAACCCTTTTGAAGGAGCATCTTTTTCTAATTTTAATAAGCACTGGATTAGTTTTATTTTATGATTTAAATTTAATATTTTTTCTACTACCACAATAAAATCAATATCACTTTTATAAGGATTAAAACAACCAAAGCTTATGGAGCCATGCACATAGATTCCCACAAGATTATTACCCAATACTTGTTTATACTCATCTGCAATTATATGAAGTAACTTTTCATAATCGTACATTTTAATCTCCTAAACAATTTCATCTTATAATAAAAGCTAAAGTTATTATATCAAATTAAATTACTAATTTGTATTATTTTATCCATCTGATTCTTTATAAAAAAACATAAGTTCAATTTCTAATAATTAAGTGAAATTGAACTTATGTTTTAGTTTAATAAACTCATTATATTAATTGTTATTCCTTTACTGTGGTAATGTCTTGATATCTTAATGAAATGTCATCTGCAAGGGGAAATGTCATAGTTATTTTACTCTTATCAGTTTTCCATGTATAAAATATCAAATACGCCTCGCCTTTTCCATACTGTTTATCAAAATTTTCCCAATATTCATCAAACAGTGTTCTTGTTTTATAATTTTCATTTTTATTCACTATCTCTATATTAATAGATGTTAATAAATCGTCTGTGAAAATATAATCTACCATAGCATTCATATTAACTATGCCTTCATAATCTGAATATTCTACATACAAACTCTCATCAGATGTATTGGTTTTGACCCCCTTACCAAGCATCTTTTTCACCTGTTCAGATGTCATACCCCATCTTGCTTTTCCATAATACCCTTTCGTATCAGGTTTATTCACTAACACGATTCCTATAACCACAGCAATAATTATAATAACTAATATGCCTATAGTGAAGTATACTTTTTTTGATATTTTCTTCTTTGGTATATCCTTTTCTGGTTTTTTTAAATCAACAGGTACCATAATAGGACTTCCACATTTGTGACAAAACGACGCTTTATCGTTAACCTCCGAACCACATTTTGAACAATATAATGATGCCATAATATAACCCTCTCTTTTCATAAGTAATGATGTTATTATAACTTTTTTACTATAAATAGTCTATTTAAAAATAAGTATCTACACTATGAAATATTTTCTTAACTATCTCATATGCAAGCTTCGGTCTTCTATATTCATCCACGATTCCCTTATTGTTCATGGTACGAGGACGACCGCCAAACCAGCTGTCGCATACCCTGCAGTCACAGAACTGCCATACATAGACACCGCTACAGCCTTCATGTGCCAGTACAGCTGTCAATTGTTTCTCAATGGTGTGCATTTGATATTCTTCTGACCACTTTACTTCTGTTGGAGTGCGATAACCATAAATAGCTCCTGCACCAATTTCTGTAATAAGGAAAGGTTTTCCTGTTCCTTCTGTTTCCTCCTGCACCCAATCATATAAATCGTTCAGATATTCATCCACAGGCGTATCATGATACCACTGGGGGTAAATATTATAGGAAACAATTTCAGGAAGACCAAAACAAATATCAGTCTTAAATTGGCAACTAGCGGAAGAACTTGGACGACTCTTATCCAACTGCTTAATCAAATCAAACTGCTTACTATAACATTCTTTTCCATATTCTGTATGACTGGCGCATTCATTTAAAATACCCCAAATGTAGATGGATGGATGATTATAATGAGCCTCTATCATCTCACGAATACAATCTTCGCACTGCTTTTTAAAATTAGGATTCCTCATATCTTCCTCTGAAAGCCCTCTTGCATGATTTTCCTCCCATACAAGGAAACCAAGCTCATCACACAAATCAAGAAAAATCTCGTCATTAGGATAATGAGAGGTACGAACAGAGTTTGCCCCCATATCCTTCATCAACATCAAATCATATTGCATGGCAGAATAAGGAATAGCACAGCCAAACTGAGGATGGTCTTCATGACGGTTAAATCCTTTGATCCTTATCTTTTTACCATTTAGTAATATGTCCTTACCCTGAACGCGAACCTCACGAAAACCTATTCTATCAATCAAATCATCTATTGGTGACCCTTGTTCATCCTTAATTACAGCCGAAATGGTATATAAAACGGGATTTTCAGGGCACCACATGGATACTCGAGGACAAGGGATGTGTTCTAACAGAATATTTTTTTTCTTATTCCCCTCCAAATAAAAAGATACCTCCCCAATATTTTTATCCGCAATGGTTTTATTACCATTGGCATTATCTGAAATGCTTTTATCCCCCATATGTAGTTCCACCTTGCCGGTAAACTCCTCCTCAGCCAGATTCTCTACTCCCACTTCCACATCACAGAACCAACTATTGTCTTCATAAATAGGAGTCACATGAAGCTTGGTGATATAAACTTCTTCTAACTTTTCCAATACTACTGGGCGACTAATTCCTCCATAAGACTGATAGTCGTTGGGAACATGAAGTGCCGACTGAGGCCCAAAAGAATTATCTGCATATACCTTCAACTGGTGCTCCCCTTTGGCAAGGTTCTTTACCACTGTGGAAAAGGGTGTGTAGGCATTATAATGCTCTACTATTTTCTCACCATCCAAAAAAACTTCTGCCGTATGGCTGACGCCCTTAAACTCTAAACGAATATTTCCTTCTCCTATAAAGCTTCTTTGGTAACAACCTTTTCCTCGATAAGTATTGGTATCAGGATAAGTCTCCCAACAGCTTGGAACTGCTGCCTTCATGCTGATCCCCTGTCCTGTTTCAGGCAAGGTAGAAAAGTCCCACAGACATGCTGAAAGTTCTTCTGACTTTCTGATTTTGTGTGTTGCAAATGTTCGTATCATAATCAATTCACTCCTTTAATATCAATCCCACTGTCCAGGTAACTTAAGTTTCTCCATATAAGGGAAAACCTTATTTAATTCCTCCACCTTTTCTGGATACAACTGTTTAAATACTTCTGATTCATAAAATTTACCAGTAATTCCGCTAAAACCATTTGGTACAATCTCGTATGCCAT
>CAZKGP010000098.1:0-7808 GCA_964552225.1 uncultured Acetatifactor sp. | reverse complement strand
AGGAACGTACAGGCAAGATTTTGTTGGCAACAGGTGCTCTTGCTTTGGTGGCTATAAGTGCGTTGTTTTTGCCCAAACTTGCTAGTGTAACTAACAATGTTAAAGGAAGAGAACTCCCAATTTATTGTGTACAAACAGAAGAACCCAAGGTGTCATTGTCATTTGATGCAGCGTGGGGGAATGAAGATACCGGAAGAATTCTAGAAATATTGGAAAGCCATGATGTAAAGGTTACTTTTTTTATGACGGGGGGATGGGTAGAGGCTTATCCAGAAGATGTAAAGGCTATTTTAGCAGCAGGTCACGACCTTGGTAATCATAGTGAGAATCATAAAAACATGAGTAAAATTTCTGATTCGGAAAAAAAAGATGAGATTATGAAGGTACATAATAAAGTGAAAGAATTAACTGGTTATGAAATGTTTTTATTTCGCCCTCCCTATGGGGATTATGATAATGCAGTAGTGAAAACAACTAAAAATTGTGGATATTATCCAATACAGTGGGATGTTGACAGTCTAGACTGGAAAGACTACGGCGTAGATTCTATTATTAAAACTGTATGTGAACATAAACATCTTGGAAATGGAACAATCATTTTATGTCATAATGGTGCAAAATACACAGCTGATGCACTCGATGCACTAATCACTGGCATAAAAGAAAAAGGGTATGAGTTAGTGCCGATATCAGAACTCATTTACAAAGAAGACTATTATTTAGATCACGAAGGGCGACAGATATCAAATTAGAAAGTAGGATAGAAGTACAAATGAAAATGGATAAAAATAATAAAGTATATTATGCTTCTAACGATGAACGTTTGACAGAACTGATTCACGATTATACTACCAACAAACAAATTTCCCTAATTCAGATGAAAAAGGGATTGATTAAAAAAGACACCTTTTTAGAAGAAGCTCGAAGTCATATTTTTGAGTATTATAAGGTTACCGATGAAGAGGGGGAAGAACTGCTTAAAATCTTTGAACAGTATATTTTCGGCTATTCTAGGCTTTCTCCTCTCATCGATGACATGAACATTTCCGATATTCGAGTCATTAGCTTTGATAATATTAGAATCAAAAGTGAAGGGAGGAGAATGGATGCTGGAGTTTCCTTTCAAACACCCAAAGAATACCGGCAATTTATTGAATATATAGCAACTAAAAATCAAGTCAATATTTCAAATATGAATGCCATACAACGATTCACAGATACAGAAAATCATCCCGATTTTATTCTTAGATTTACAATCTCAATGCCACTAGTTAATACCTACAGTGAGCCATATCTTTGTATTCGAAAAGTCCCTAAAAACTTTCCACAAATGCGACAATTAATTGAATGTGAAATGCTAGATAGAGAAACCGCAGAATTACTAATTCAGCGATTTAGAAAAGGCTCTACATTAATATGCGGTGGCAATTCATCAGGAAAAACAACTCTACTTAATGCGTTAAAAGAGACCTTGCCAGATAATGTTGCAACTCTCGTTGTTCAGCAAGCAGATGAGCTTACTACTAAATTTCACCCAGATATGATGTTTCTGCATTCCCTTCCAGGAAGTGGAGAAAG
Source organism: uncultured Acetatifactor sp. (assembly GCA_964552225.1). Classification (GTDB taxonomy): domain Bacteria; phylum Bacillota; class Clostridia; order Lachnospirales; family Lachnospiraceae; genus Acetatifactor. The sequence goes on along the minus strand of CAZKGP010000098.1, from coordinate 6,230 downwards.
CCAGATAAGCTATGACCTTGAACACATTAGTATTGCAGGACTGACAATGGATGTTGATTTTTTTATAATTGGTGAAGTGAAGGGGGCAGAAGCCTTGTATTTGCTGAATGCTGCATACACAGGACAAATTTGTGCAGCAACCATACATGCTCCCTCCGCAGATAGAGCACCTAATAAATTGGTGGACTATGCAATGTACAATAGTCGTTATGCCAGAAATGAGTTGATGAAGATGATGGACTGTTTTGAAACTCTTGTTTATATGGAGCATTACAAGGTGAAACAAATATTTATAGGGGAGGGATGGTGTGAGGAGAAAGGAGATTTAATGTTTAAAAGAATTAAATAATAAGGAGAGAGAAGATAATGTATGTATTAAAAGCTATAATATTTTTTTGTTTGATAATAGGATTTAGTATGCTCTTTATTTGGATGATTAAGAAAAGCATTATCCGTAATGTGATATGGAAAACCTATGATTCTATGGACACTGTAGCAAGGCGTAGAAACCATGAAAAACGTAAAATGCTGGTACTTATGCCTAATCACAATGGGTATTTGTATAAAATAGAACAAGGATTGATATACAGTGGATTAACTAGACGTTTTCCGCATCTGTCAATAGAAGTATGGCTGGTGCTAAATATGGTATTTCTTGTTGGTGTTTATTTTACTGTTATTCTTTTGGGCGGTGGCATGGAGTGGGGAATAGGAGCAACGTTAGCTACTTGGTTTATTAGGTCCTTATTACTCAATTTTTTAATTAGTAGGAACTACAGCGCAGTAGATAATAACTTGTTAAAATTCTTGGATTTTTTAGGAAATTATAGTATTACGGCAGGAGAAGTGACTAATGTTTTAAATCAGGTTAGTAAATATCTTGAGGAGCCGCTGAAAAGTGTTTTGAGTGAATGCTACTATGAGGCTCAAACATCAGGGGATACAAGTTTGGCTTTATTGGTAATGGCGGAGAAGATAGAACACCCCAAATTCAAAGAATTAATTCGTAATATAGAAATAAGCACAAGATACTCTGCAGATTTTACAATGTTGGTAAACAATAGCCGGCGTGCGGTAAGGGAATATCTCAAAAGCCGTCAAGAAAGAAAATCACTAGTAAATGAAGCGGTTATTCAAATGATGATATTGTTAGGAATGTCTTTTTTCATGTTGGCAGCAGTAGGGCAATTAATCAATGTAACCATTTGGTCCATTATGTTTCAAACTATGGTGGGAAGAATTAGTCTGGGAGTTATATTATTTATGATTATCTTATTGTATGGGCAGGTGAGAAAAATTGACCAATAATACAATTCAACTGTTACTTCAACTATTATGCATACTAATTGCTTTATTAAGCTTTTGCCTACTACTAACAGTAGGTATTCGATATAAACCTCAAAAAATCATTTTACATACTTATCAAGAACTTAGAAAGTACACAAAAAATAATAAATGGATTGTGTGGAATTATGAAAAAATTAACGTTTATTTAAGTAAAAATGGAGCTTCTTTTCATTTTGGAAAATGGATAAATCCGATACGCTTTATGGCGATGCGTTTTATTGTTGCAGGATTGGGGTTATTAATAGGAATGGAAAAGGGGGTACTGCTTGGTATTGGTTGTGGATTCTGTTGCTTTTATCTGCCTAATATTTTATTGAAATATATGAATAACAAGGATAATGAGAATTTACTTCCGGAAATAAAGCTGGTATACAATGCTCTTGCAATGCAGATAAGGGCAGGTGTATATGTAACAGATGCTCTTTCGGAATGTTATGGCAGTGTTAGAGAAAAGAGACTTAGGACAGCCTTACTATCCTTGTCTGGGGATATTGTAATGAAAGCAGATATAGATGATGCATTGGAACGTTTTCAAGATTGCTTTGATAATAGTTATATTGATTCGCTCTGCATTACCATACAACAAGCTATGGAATCAGGACAAGCAGTAGAGTTGCTTGCAGATATTGGGGAGCAGATAAAAGATATGGAAGCAATGGTGTTAAATCGTAAAAAAGGAGCTTTGGATAGGAGTATTACTTTTTATCAGTTAGGAATTTTAGCGGCTGTTATGGCAGTGGTTTTATATTCTTGTATTACTCATGTTTTTGAAGTAACAGTATTATTTTAAGCTTAGTCAAAGACTATATAAAATTAGAAATGGGGAGATTAAAATGTATAGAACAAAAATAAAAGAAAATTTAAAGAAAATATTTATTAAAGGTATGACCCAAAAAAGTTATGGAATTGATGGGATTTTAGTGACAGTGGGTTTGTGTATTATTGCATTAGTACTTTGTGTAGTTATGAAGGATGCGCTAGCTGAATTGATAACGGATATTGTAACTGGAATGACAATTAAGGCGCAAGGCATTTTACAATTAAATAAATAATTGGGAGAATAAAAAGTGAAAAATAATGGTTCAATAATGGATACATTATCAGTGGGAATATGTATATTAACATTATCTATTATTATGATTGCGTGTTTTAACAGCTTGGAATTAGTGAATAAAAAGTTTGAAATTAATCAATTGGCACGCAAATATATTTTAAGAATGGAAACAGTTGGTTACTTAACTTCAAATGATAAAAATAAATTAAACCAAGAGTTATTGGAGTTAGGTATTGTTAGTTTTAATTTTGAGGGAACAACGCTGAACCAGGTGGGATATGGAAATCCCATTGTGCTGTGCATTAGTGGTTATATTCATGCAAATGAAATGGCTGGTGATAAAAATGTTTTCGAGATTTTTTTTCAAGGAAAAGATTATGAATTTTATGAAATCAAGATGTCAACTGCAAAGAATTAATGAGGCTAAAATGCAAAATATAAATGAACAACACTTTTTCCAATTAAAAAACGAAGGAAAGATTGAGATTGCAACCGGTATTTTTTACATAGCTATTATCATATTTCTTTTTTATACACTTTATCAAATTAAGGTCTATCATGTCGTGAGCGCATATATGGAGGATGCATTGGCTACTTCGAATTTAGCATCAGCCTTAATTGATATAGAAGAGTATGGAACTACTGGTGAAATTGTTATTAATTCTCCAGAAGAAGCGTTTTCCATTTATAAACAAGCTTTAAAAATCAATCTTCAATTAGATGATAACTGGGGGAGCAAGAATACTGCATTGATAAGTGGACCTGTTGAGATTGCGGAATATATTGTTTATAACGTAAATAAAGAAGGTGTGGACATCTACTGCTTTAGTCAAGATGGAAAGATGCAAGAAATAAACGTGAGCGATGCTAGCGGTTTAAAAACACCAGATGGAATGGAGATAGAATCAACTACCGTTTATAGTAGAATTAAGTTCTTGGTAAATGGAATTTTGGGGATTCAAGTAAATGCTGAAAAAGAAAAAAGCGTAGATATTATTGATTAGGAGAAAAGGTTGAATGAAAATGCGCATTCAACTATTGATTTATATGCGCGTCGCAACGCGCAGAAGGGTATAAAATGAAAGAAACAGGGAAGAAAAGTGTCTTGCCAGGAGCCATTGCAGTGGCTTTTATAGCTGCAATTATTATATTTTTTATTATGATTAATGTAGAGAAAAAGGCGCTGAGCGCGTATGAAAAAGGTGAAGTTCTAATAGTACAAATGGATATATTAAAAGGTATGACATTGACAGAAAGCAATATGTCACAATACATTAAAAAAGTTCAAGTTGATAAAAATATAATACCCAAATCTGCAATTGTAGATACAGATAATATTATAGATAAAATGGCTACCATTGAATTAGATAAAGGAACCATACTTACAACATCCATGATAGAAGGAACGCAAGAGGTAGTTCAAAATATGAAACAGCCAGTAATTGCTGGTTTTAAAGCAGATGATTTATACCAAGTGGTAAGTGGAACATTAAGAGCTGGTGATGTTGTTCACATATATACGGTAAACACAGAAACAGATGAAGTGGAATTGGTGTGGCCCAATATTTTAATACAGCAAGTTTTTGATGTGGGAGGAACTGCCATACAGAACGAGGACCAATCAACATCCGCACAAAGAATCAATATATTTTTAGAAAATGAATTTGTAGAACCATTTTATAAAGAAGTATCTTCTGGTTCTCTTCGAGTTGTTAAAACATTAGATTAAAAAACTGAAAAAGTTTGAACATTGACAATTTAAAACGGATTTTTAATGCAAAAAAATATATTATAAGGTACAATATAAAAAACTATTGAATAAGTAAGCACACTGTAGCGCTTGAATGGGTATTGGAAAATGAAAAATAAGATTATTTTAAGTTTATTGATTGCTGTATTACTGATGTTAAGTGGCTGTGGGAAGCAAGTAGATAATACAGAGGTATCGACTATCGTGTCAGATGATACTATAAGTACAGAAACTATGAGCACAGAAACTATGGAAACAGAGACCAAGAGTGAGAGCGGCTCAGAAGAAAAGGAAACTACTTCAAAAGACCAAGGACTCCAAGAAACTACCCAAGAAACAAAAGAAACAAAAGAAAATAAGGAAACGATAGAACGTGATTCTTCCCCGGAAACGTCAAAGAAAGCATCTAAGGAAGTTACTTCAAGTTCTTCAAAAGAAAGTACTGCTCCAACAGATACTAAAACGGATAATCCTCAACCAACGAATACTAGTGATAATTCACAGAATTCACAGCCAAGCCAACCAGCACACACCACATGTACCTTTGATGGTGGTAGGGTGACTACTAACGCAACTTGTAATTCAGAGGGAACTAAGACCTATACTTGTACAGCGTGTGGAAAAACCAAATCGGAGAGCATAGGGAAAACCGCTCATAATAATGTTACAGACACGGTTCAGCCTACTTGTACCGAAGCAGGAAAAGTAAAGACTTATTGTACCATTTGTGGCGCGGTAGAATCAGAAACCGCAGGAGCAGGAGCTACTGGACATAGTATGATTGAATCATGGTTTGGTGATCAACCGACTTGTACTCATGGTGGGTATCGAAATATAGTGTGTTCTAAATGTGGTTACGTGGATGAATCAGCTTCTGGAAGCGTACCTGCCTTGGAACATAATAAGGTAAGTGAACAAATAGAAAGCCAAGTAGTGTGTACTAAAATTATTACAACAAGATATTATTGTGATGACTGTGGTATTGGACTTGGTGAAGAGTCATCATTTGAAGATAATCATACGTGGGAAACTATAATAGATGAATTTGGTGAAGAAGTAGAGCGCTGTACAAGTTGTGGTTCAGGAAGATAAAATAATAAAACTATTAAAATCCGAGCAAATTATGCTTGGATTTTTTTATGGAAAGGAATAAGATATTGAATATTAAAAAGTGGCTCAACGGTGTATGTTTGGGCATTGTATTTATAGCTGGGCTTTTAATGATAGGAATGTCTGTACAAGCAGGAACTGTGTATAACAGTCCTTATGTTACGTTCAGTCCTGATGGGAATGCCTTTACTACTAATCATCAAGATAATAACTGGGAGTGGTATGAGGAAGGAACAGAGGTAACTACTGGCATTCCCTCTTCCTTAAGAGGATTGGAAGTAGGAGAACATTATTATAGAAAAGAAAGAATGGGAGATATTCCTATAGAAAAATGGAAAGTGGTTCATAAAACTGGTACGTGTTGCCATAATGATTATCCTGCAGAAGCGTATTATCATGGAGTTGATTACAGAAAACAAGTGTGCTTAGATTTTTATTATTCTGGTTGGAGTGCATATTGTGCGGATTGCCATGAACCCATAACACGTATGTTAATGTATATGAGTAAAGAAGCAGCGCAGTCTATAACAGAATTAGATTTAAGCTTAGAGTACTATTACACATGTCCACATTGTACCAACTTAGAACAAGGTAGTCATTTTGATTCTCATAGCTGTAAAGCAATTTCATGGAATAAATATAAAGTGAAATATATAGAAAATGCTAATCGAGTTGGTGGTTACATGGATTTAAGCACACATATGTATAACAATGCCACAGAATATGAAGGACAACCTATAACGCCAGCAACAAGGTTAACTAAGAATACCTTTGCAAGAACTGGATATGAATTTGTAGGATGGAATACTGAGGTAGACGGTAGCGGAACGTCTTTTACTGATAGCCAAGAAATCTTTAATCTAACAACAGACAATTATGATGGAGAAGGTATAGGAATCATTACACTATATGCCCAATGGAAGGAATCAGAAAGCACTTTACACATTAATCCCAATGGGGGAACATACA
>CAZKGP010000097.1:0-7809 GCA_964552225.1 uncultured Acetatifactor sp. | reverse complement strand
GTGCTGAGGGCTCAGCTATTTTCTTTTCCACCCATATTTTAGAGGTGGCAGAAAAATTATGTAATAAAGTAGCTATTATTAAAAATGGAAGTTTGGTAGTGTCGGGCAAAACGGAAGATGTAGTTAAGGGACAATCCTTGGAAGATCTTTTTATGGAAATAGAGGGGTAAGAGATTATGTGGAAACAGACACGCTTACTGGCTGGAATACAGCTCCGCAATTTGTGGGGATGGAATCAGATTGTATATGGGAAGGACAAAAAGAAAAAAAATAGACTTATTCTAATGGTGGTATCCTTTATCATCATAGGATTATTGTTTGCGTTTTATTCAGCACTTACCAGTTATGGTATCATTGTAATTGGAATGGGGCGACTTGTACCAGCTGCATTATTTTCACTTATAAGTATTATTATATTGTTTTTTAGTATTTTTAAGGCCGGTAGTATTATTTTTGAAGTGAAAACATATGAAACTATGATTACCTTACCGGTGTCACCTGTTGCCATTGTACTTAGTCGATTTGCGAATATGTATATACAAAATTTGATTATGGGATTTGTATTTATGCTACCGGCAGCAGTAGTGTATTTATTACTTTTACAGCCAGGTATCACTTTCTATATTGGAATGATAATAGGTACTATATTAATGCCTCTTATACCTATGGCTCTGGCAACTGTAGTGGGTGGAATCATAGTAGGCATTAGTTCTAGAATGAAACATAAAAACTTAGTAGCTATTATTTTATCTATGGGAGCTACCATTGCTATCTTGATTGGCTCCATAACTCTGCCAAATGCAGGGATGAATATTGAACTGACAGAAGAAATGCTTGTGGATATTAGTGAAATGGCAGAACAACAGCTGTATGGAATCTATCCCATATCGAAGCTTTTTACAGAGGCAGCAGTAGATGGAAATTGGCTTTCACTTCTTATATTTACGGTATTAAATATAGGCATATTTGGATTGTTAGTTGCATTGGTACAATGGAAATTTGTAACTATTTGTAATGCTTTATATAGCAAAGCTGGAGGGCATAAGTATGAGATGCAGGAGCTTACCCAAAAGAAGGTATTGGGGGCCTTGTATTCCAAGGAATTAAAGAGGTATTTTTCCTCTAGTATTTATGTGCTAAATACTGCCATTGGCTATGTTATGGTTATTTTATTGGCAATTGGAATTCTGGTATATGGAATAGACAATCTTGAAGTTGCAATGGAAATGACAGGAATATTAACAAAAGCATTGCCTTTCGTATTAGCATTTTGTATTGGAATATCGTCATCCACCAACTGCACAATTTCTATTGAAGGTAAGCAGTGGTGGCTGACTAAAAGTCTACCCATTTCAACTAAGGATATTTTTGATGCTAAGATGTTAGTCAATCTAACCGTTGCAATTCCTAGTTATATTGTAACAATGATTCTGTTATTTATTGCGATTAAACCCTCTTTTATGGAGGGGGTGTGGTTTTTGCTAGTTCCCTTGGTTTATATTTTATTCTCTACCGTGGTAGGGATTACCATTAATTGCAAAATGCCACTACTAAATTGGGAGTCAGAAGCAGAGGCAGTAAAACAAGGAGGCTCTACTTTTATTGCAATAGTGGTTAATATGTTCAGTGGAATACTGCCAGCTATATTACTATTTGTGCTACCATCCTATATGAATCTAGTTTATGGTGGAACGGTGGTGGTGATTTTCATATTGGTAGTATATTTGTATATAAAAAATCAAAAGATTAACTTACAAGAGGTGGCGTAGTTTGGAGGTATAGATGGAAGATAACGTGAGCACAAATTGCATATGGGATTTATTTGCCAAACCTACAGTACAATGGTTTGCCAAAACCCTAGGTCAGCCAACTCCAGTACAAGAGATGGCTTGGCCAGCAATTGCGGAGGGGAAACCAACTTTGGTAAGTGCCCCCACAGGTACCGGTAAAACTCTTTCTGCTTTTTTGGTCTATATAGACAGATTGAAAAAGTTAGCTAGGGAAGGAAACCTTAAGGAAGAATTATATGTGATTTATGTATCCCCTTTAAAATCCTTAGCAGGAGATATACATGAGAATCTGCGCAAGCCTTTGGAGGGAATTACTAGAGAAGAGGGGAAAGAGGATGTTGATATTAAGGTAGCCATTCGTACTGGTGATACCCTTCAAAAAGATAGGCAAAGAATGATAAAGCATCCTCCTCATATTCTCATCATTACACCTGAATCCCTATATCTGATGTTAACTAGTAAATCAGGAAAGTCCATTTTACAAACTGCAAGGGCCATAATAATAGATGAGCTACACGCAATGATAGACACCAAGCGTGGGGCTCATTTAATGTTGTCGATTGCTAGATTAGACAAGCTTTGTGGAAATCCTCTTCAGAGAATAGGATTATCTGCTACCATAGAACCGTTAGAAGTAGCGGCAAGATTCTTATCACCAGAAGTGGCTGTAATAGCAGCACCTAAAATGAATAAGAAAACAAAGATTGAAGTCATAGGTACTGCTCCAATGAAGGGAAGGCGTAAAGATCCGGTATGGGAAGAAATTGCGGCAGCAGTATATCAGGAATGCTTAAAGAATAGGAGCGTGATTGCATTTTCAGAAGCCCGTACTTACGTAGAAAAGCTGGCCTTCTTTGTAAATGAATTAGGTGGAGAGGATTTTGCAAGAGTACACCATGGAAGTATGTCAAAGATAAGTCGTATGGAGGTGGAAAACGAGTTAAGAGCAGGTAATTTAAAATTACTTTGTGCCACCTCTTCTATGGAGCTTGGAATTGATGTGGGAGAGATAGATTTGGTGTTACAAATCGGTTGCCCACGTACCATTTCTAGTACCATGCAACGATTGGGACGAGCAGGGCATAATCCAGGACGCACTAGTATTATGTACATGTATCCAAGAACTGCTCCTGAGAGTATTTACTGTGGAATGACAGCAGAAGCCGCAAGATTAGGAGGCGTAGAACAGGCAAAACCGCCTACTATGTGTTTTGATGTATTGGCTCAGCATTTGGTTTCTATGGCAACAGGAGAAGGATATAGTATAGATGATGTAATGGAATTGTTAAAGCGTACCTATACTTTTGAAGCAGTGACTAGGGAGGATGTAAAGGATATTTTGTGTATGCTGGCTGGAGATTATGAGCACAGCAGAGAAATTCCAGTTCGCCCAAGAGTGTTATATGATCGGATTCACGAAAGAGTATTGGGAGATGCCTATAGTCGTATGCTGGCAGTGGCAGCAGGAGGAACCATACCAGACAAAGGCTTATATACAGTGAAAACCCAAGAAGGGGTTAAACTGGGAAGTCTAGATGAAGAATTTGTTTATGAATCTCGCGTGGGAGATAAATTTTTGTTAGGTACTTTTGCATGGAGAATCTTACGGCAAGATAAGGACAATGTAATTGTAACCCAAGTACCAACTGATGGTGCTAAGCTTCCTTTTTGGAAAGGAGAATTAAAAGGTCGTTCCTTTGGAACTAGTATTTTATTTGGCAATATATTCAACAGATTAGGCAAGGCATATGAAAATGATACTTTAATGGAAGAATTAAAAGCAATGGGCTTGAATGAGCCTGCTTGTCAAAATGCATCTGATTTTATAGGAAGGCAAATCTCAGCCACAGGAGTTCTTCCTGATGATAAAACAATAATTGTAGAGCATTTTAAGGACGAGTCTGGGAGTCATCAGATAATGGTACATTCCTTATTTGGTAGACAAATTAATTCACCCTTAGCATTATTAATGCAGTATACAGCCAAAAATATTTGTGATTTTCATGTTGGTTGTGTAGATGAGGAAGAAGGGTTTTTATTATATCCCTACGGAGAAGAAACGTTGCCGGAAGGATTATTGTATTCTATTCCAGTGGAAAATGCCCAGGAAATATTAAAGACGATATTACCCATGACACCTCTTTTTTCTATTACATTTCGCTATAATTTGGGGAGAGCATTAATGATGGGGATGAAAAACCAAGGAAGACAGCCCCTTTGGTTACAACGCATACGAAGCACCCAAGCACTGGAATCCATGTTGGAGGAGAAAAACCATCCCTTAATTCGAGAAACCATAAGGGAATGTTTAGAAGAACAGTGGAATTTAAGTGGCGTGATGGAAGTATTACATGGAATCCACTCTGGTTTGATTACAGTACATGAGCTATATTTAGATACTCCATCTCCTATGTCTTTGCCCTTACAGTGGCAAGTGGAAGCAGCTGAGATGTACTCTTATGCACCCACGACAGATGGAATGAAAAAAAGAGCATTAGAGGAACTGGCAGAAATAGAGAAAATAAAGCCTTCTGCAGAAGCATTAGAGCAACAAAAGGAACGTAAGAAATTACCTAAGGATGAAATGGAATTACATTCTCTTTTCATGATAGAGGGGGATTTGACAGCAGAAGAGTTAAAGGAATCTCTGAATATTCCTTTAGAATGGTTAGAGCAGTTAGCCCAAGAGGGAAAAGCCGTTTATATGGAACCTGGTCTTTGGATGGCAGCAGAATACCAAGAGGTATATGAGAAAGCATTTGGAGATGGGGATCAAGAAGCTGCACAAAACATTATTAGACGAATGCTTTATTATTGTGGTGCTCATACCATAGAACAAATACAAGAGAGATATTTACTTTCTAGTACAAGAATCCATGGGCTAATGAAAACATTATGTGAAACAGGAAGTATTGTACAAGATGGAGAATTATATTTTCATGCCAAGTTGTATGACAGAGCTAGAAAAGTAACCATACAGAACTTAAGAAAGCAGGTAACCACCCAAGCTGGTGAACAATATGCCGCTCTTATGGCTGGGCAGTCTATTTATAATTGCCCGCCAGAAGAACAGTTAAAACAAACCATTCATCAATATAGCAGCAAGGCATTCAGCGTTGAACTTTGGGAAGAGGTATTATTCCCCTCCAGAGTGAAAAATTACAATGGTGCTATGCTAGACCGCTTCTTGGCACAAGGAGATTTTTACTGGAAAATGGATGGAGATGGGAATTTAAGCTTTGAAAGTTATGAAAATATTGATTGGGATGCTTCTTTGGCTGATACTGCAGATATTCTTTCAGAGGAGGAGCAGAAACTATATCAAGAACTTCAAAAAAGAGGGGCCAGCTTTTTAAAGTCCTTGTCAAATGTGTTAGAAGACGGGGATGTTCAGGAGGTTCTTTTGCAACTGGCACAAAAGGGACTTGTATGTGCTGATAGTTTTACACCTGTAAGGCAGTGGCAGAATCAAAGCAAGATGAAAAAGGCTCCTGTAAGACAAAGAGTAAATGCTAGAGTAATGGCTCTGTCAGCAGGACGTTGGGATGTGGTACGTCCTTGCCAAAATAGAAATATAGAGATACTATTAGAAGAAATATTTGAGAAAAATATGATTTTGTGCAGAGAAACCTTTCAACGTTTTATAATGAATGATACGGTAAATGTAAAAGGAGAAATAACCTTCGGAAGTGCACTGGAAATACTGCGTATATGGGAATATGTCGGAAAAGTAAGAAGAGGATATTTTATTGAAGGGATGTCCGGGGCCCAATTTGCATTATCCAAGAATTATGATAGTATTATGTATGCGCTCAACCGTTCTCAAGTACAGCAGGTTATTTGGCTCAATGCAACTGATCCAGCACAAATTTGGGGTAAGATACTTGAGCATAAGGAAGGTAAAAGCTTCATAAATGTAATTGGTACAGTAGTTGCTCTAGTAGATGGTAATCCAGTAGTAGTACTGGAGCGGAAGGGCAAAATTATGCGAATATTATCGGAAACAAACGAGATAGATTCACAGATGCTTAGCAATATTATGACTGCTTTTGTAGAAGGATTTCAGAAAAAGAATCTTTTTTCTGGTCAAAAGAGAATAGTAGTTAAAGAATATCCTAAAGAGTATAAAGAAATATTGCAAAAATGTGGATTTATAAGGGAAATGAATGATTATGTACTATATCGCTAAAATAAAAAGGAATGTTATGTATATTCATAGCATGGTGGAAAGGTGTATTAAATGAAATATAGTAAATTAAGTTTTTATAATGATTTTAAGTGTTTAGCAAACCAGTGCCCTGATACTTGTTGTGCTTGGTCGATTGATATTGATGAGGAGTCATTAGAGCGGTATTCTAAAGAGCAAGGTGAGTTTGGAGAGCGTTTAAAACGTTCCATAGATTGGGAAGATGAAACTTTTATATTACATAATAATAGATGCAGTTTTTTAAATGAAGATAATATGTGTGACATGTATAAGGAGTTAGGCAAAGGTGCTTTGTGTGAAACTTTTCCACGTCATATCAACAAGTATGATGGAGTGCGTGAACTTTCTCTATTATTATCTTGTCCCATTGTTGCTGAGAGAATTATAGGAGAAGAGAATCCATTAGCGTTTATTGATACTGAGGATGAGGTAGAGGAAAACCTTACTGATGATGATTTTAATGATTTATTTTTTACACAGATTCATGATGTTAGGGCTGTTATGATAGATATACTACAAAATAGATATATATCAATAGACACAAGAATGTCCATGCTGCTTTCTATGGCACAAGAATTGGATATCTGTATTAAAAAGGAACGCCATTTTGATATAGATGGAGTGATTCAGAAATGGAGAACGTTAGATACTCAAGTAAAAGGGGAATATCATAGAGACCATAAGTGGAATCTGAAGAATCGCTATAACAGAATGAGTAAGCTATTTTCAACATTTTATAGTTTCGATCAATTTGATGATAAATGGATAAATACAATTGAATATACAAATGCTACATTATATGATAAAAACAAGAGAAAATATAATAAAATCTATGAAAGTTTTCATAACGCGTATGGGTATAACAGTTCTAATGCTTGGAAATGGGAGACAATATCAGAAAATATAATGGTGATTATGATTTATAATTATCTTTGTGAAGACCTATATAACGAAAAAGTTTATAGTAAAATAGGTATGGCTGTATTTACTACTATGTGTATTCAAGATTTAATTATGGCTAGATGGGTAAAAAAAGATGGGAAAATTACGATAGAGGATTGTGTGGAATTAGCATATCGATGTGTAAGACAAATTGAACATTCAATTTATAACTTCTTTCGTATAGATCATATGTTTGAAAATCCTAAGAAGAATAAATTATGACATTACAACAATTACGATACGTAGTAATGGTTGCCGAAAAAGGTACCATAAGTGAAGCCGCCAATGCCTTATACATATCCCAGCCCAGCCTAACAAATGCAATTAAAGAATTAGAAAATGAGATGCAGATAACTCTTTTTATCAGAACCAATAAAGGGGTTATTGTATCGAATGAAGGAGACGAGTTTTTAAGCTATGCAAGACAGGTATTAGACCAAACCAATTTATTGGAGGATAGATATAAAAACAGTAAGACCCTTCGTCAGAGATTCTCTGTATCCACACAACATTACTCTTTTGCAGTAAATGCTTTTGTAGATTTAATTAGAGAATTAGGGGGAGAGCAGTATGATTTTATACTGAGAGAAACCCAAACCTACGAGATTATAGAGGATGTAAGCCGATTAAAAAGTGAAATTGGAATTCTTTATACCTCTAGTGTAAATGAAACAGTTATTATGAAAATGATTGCTCAAAATGGTTTGAAGTTTCAAGAGCTTTTTATTGCAAAACCTCACGTATTCATAAGTTCAAAGCATCCATTAGCTTGTAAAGTGACCATAAAATTAGATGACTTAAATGATTATCCTTATCTTTCTTTTGAACAAGGAGAATATAATTCCTTTTATTTTTCAGAAGAAATATTAA
>CAZKGP010000096.1:0-7845 GCA_964552225.1 uncultured Acetatifactor sp. | reverse complement strand
ATTTGAAACATATCCCAATGGATGGACCACAGAATTTTAGAGATTTAGGTGGATTTTTAAATAAGCAAGGAAAAGTGATTAAATGGGAACATTTATTTAGAGCAGATGGACTAGGCCAGCTATCAGATGATGACATTGCGAAAATGAAAGCCAGAAATATTCGCACCATTGTGGACCTTCGTGGAGATGCTGAACAAGAAGCCCATCCTGATGTGGTACCTGAAGGAATGAATTATTATGCCTGCCCAATGATGAAGGAAGAAGTAAAAATAGAAGAAGGGGCGGCACAACATTCCTTTATGAAAAGCATGAAACAAGGTTATTTGAACATGTTAAATGAAGGCTCAGACTTAATTGGGAATGCTACAAAGGTAGTAGTGGAAGCATTGGAGCAAGGTGCTGTTGTCTTTCACTGTAGTGCAGGTAAGGACAGAACAGGTATTTTGTCAGCGGTATTATTATTGGTATTAGACGCTTATGAACAAGATATTGTGGCAGATTACCAAGTAAGCTATACCTATAATGAACTTGGGGTGAATCGGTACATAGAAAGTATACCCGAGATGAAAGCCTTTTTGGAAGCTTCAGGGGAAGATTCCGTAATGCATTCTAACCCTAAAAATATGAAAGCTGTACTAGAAATTATAAATGCAGACAACATTCAAGGATGGCTAGAAGCATTAGGGGTATCTATAGAGTTACAGAATAAATTCCGTCAGAAAATGTTAATTGAAGCATAAGGAGGTAAAGGAATGAATGACATGGTGAAAAAAAGACTATTAATATTCAGTGGAATAACTGTTATATTTTTAGTTATAAATAGTCTTTTATATTATCAGGGAAAAAATGAAATTTTCTTATCAATTCTTATGATGACTCCTATGGTTAGCGTAATATTAACAAGAATTGTTACTAAAGAGGGAACAAAAGATTTGTACTTAAAGCCAAGGATGAGAAGAAATATAAAATGGTATCTGATGGCTTATTTGCTAACGCCTTTTATCGCCTACTTAGGAGCGGCTCTATTTTTCATTCTTAACCCAAGTCAATTCGATTTATTAAATTCTAATTATGCAGTTAAGGCAGGAGTGGATACCTTAGATGAATATTTTAAATTGCTGGCTACAACAATACCATTAGCTATATTGATAAATCCAATTATTGGTTTATTGAGCTGTTTCGGCGAAGAGATAGCATGGCGTGGTTACTTATTACCTAAATTATGTAAAAAACTCTCTATACATAATGCCATATTGGCGACTGGTGTTATATGGGGATTATGGCATGCGCCGATTATAGCAATGGGTTATAATTATGGAACATCTAATACATTATTGGGGATTGTTGCTATGGTTATATTATGTATCATCTTAGGTATTATCGAATCATTCCTATTTATAAAAACGCAGTCTATTTGGCCGAGTGTTGTCTTCCATGCCTCAATAAACGCTATAGATTTATGGACACCATCAGAACTATTCATGAGCAAAGAACCGAATCCTTTTATTGGTCCTGATTTAATTGGAATAGTTGGTGGCTTTGGCTTTGTTGTAATTGCAATTATATGTTTTATTTCATTATATAAAAATTCAAGCAGCGTAACTTTTGACTATAATACAATTCATAGAAATCTACACCATAAATCGTCTTAATCTTATTCCTAGCCGACTCAGAATCTCATTGGAAATAGTATCCACGGAAGCAGCAATATCAGAAACCAGAATGCTTTCATTACCGGATTTTCCAATAATGACAACTATGTCACCTATTAACACATCTGAAATATCAGTAAGATCAATCATTAATTGGTCCATACAAACGAGACCAACAATAGGAGCTTTTTGGCCATTTACGAGCACATATCCTTTATTTGACAGTGCTCTTGGAATTCCGTCGGCATATCCAATGGAAACTGTTCCAATCAATTTGTCGTTATCAGCGGTATAGGCAAGGTCATAACCCAAGGACTCTCCCTTGTAGAGTGATTTTATACTACCAATGCGTGATTTAAGTGACAGAACTGGTTTTAAATCCAATGCGGTTACAGCAGTATCTTTGTTGGAACTTTTTACGCCGTAAAGGGCAATGCCTGTTCTTACATAATCAAAGTGAAGGTTTGGATAATTCAACAATCCAGAGCTGTTCTGTATATGGCATTTAAAGTTGAAGAATCCGTTTTCATGAAGCCCTTCGATTACATTCTCAAATTGCTTAACTTGCATTAAGGTATAATCTCTTTTTTCTAC
This sequence comes from uncultured Acetatifactor sp., assembly GCA_964552225.1. Classification (GTDB taxonomy): domain Bacteria; phylum Bacillota; class Clostridia; order Lachnospirales; family Lachnospiraceae; genus Acetatifactor. The sequence goes on along the minus strand of CAZKGP010000096.1, from coordinate 5,599 downwards.
AGTGTTGCCATCTGCTACGCATAAATGAGAAAAAAGACCTGTTATACATAAATATTCATTAGAAAATATTTTCAGAATATTATGAAGTTCCTCACTTCTTTCTCCCAAGCGATGCATACCTGTATCAATACCAACATGAACTTTGATGGTTTCTCCCAAGGAATTTAATTGAGTAGCATAAGGCAAATCAAGAACCGCTTGTGTTAAATCATACTCTATAATTGTCTTTAGCTGGCTTGGATGAGTGTAACTTAAAACAAGGATTTGACCTGTTATCCCAGCCTTTCGTAAGCAAATGCCTTCTGAAAGAGTAGCTACACAATAATCTTCAATCCCCAAATACTGCAATGTACCAGCAATCAGTCGTACTCCGTGTCCGTAAGCGTTAGCCTTTATAGCAGGCATTAGTGTACAACCAGAAGGCAACAGTGATTGAAGCTGTGCCACATTGTGTGCTAGATGCTCAGCACTTAATTCAATCCATGCTCTTGCAGTACGTTCTGCTGCAATACATTCCGTTGAAATATGTTCCGCAAAACTATGCTTTGTTGCAGTTTGTTCTGCTACTATAGCAGATTCTGTTTCGGTGTGCTCAATTACAACAGGTGCATTACTGGAGGTTTTTTGTCGTTTTCTGAATGCATTCATAATTAAGGCAATCACAAAGGACGCTACCAAAGAGGACAAACATACTGCAATAAAATGAAGCAAGCTATTTTCTACCAGCCATTTTGTTAATCCCAATACTTTTGCCACACCTCGCACGCCAATAATACATAGAGGGTGAAGAATATATACTAAAGTAGATATTTGACGAAGAAAAGGGACTTGTTTTTTGGTAATGTTCAGTAGCACTAAATATAAGAAAAATGAACAAGGCAGTAGAGAAATATACATACTGCTATGTCGTTGCCAATCAAGTGAATATACAATATAACCTTCTAGCAATATACAAACAGTAGATATTATCAAGCCTGCACATAATATAAGTCTAGAAAATTGAAATTTGTAGTTAGCAATAAAAACACCTATGAGAAGAAAAATAGGAGCATAAAAAATACCATTTCTAGTATAGGAGCTAATATGAAATAAAACATTATAAAATCCCTCAACAGGAGCTAAGGAAGATACTAAATTGTAGTAACTATCACCAAATAAACCTATTATATAGAGCAAAGCAGAAATGGCGATGGCTACTTTAAACCCACAATACTTTAACATGAAATATACTAAAAGACATCCCACAATAGAAGCTGGAAGATACCATAAGTGATAAAAGGTACCATCAAATAAAACATCTTTAGCAATAATATTAAGATCCCATACTAATTTGCCTGCATATAAATTAATCGGAAAATAAATAAGAGTAGCAACTACATATAGTAAGGTAATTTTTTTGAGATTTTTCCATAAGGATTTTGGATTCCTTACGGAAGAAGATAAAACAAAATACCCTGTAGTCATAAGGAAAAAAGGCACTGCAATTCTGCCCAAACAGTAAGTAAATAAAAAATCTGCTGTGGCATTAAAGGTAGAAAGAGGGCCAATATGAATTGCTACAATGAATAATGCAGCAATGATACGAAAATAATCTAAGGCACCATTATTTTTATCTTTAGGTATTATTTGTGTCACAGTTACACCACCATTTCAATAAGAGCATCAATTAACTCAGCAAAAGAAATTCCAATGGACTTCAGCATATTGGGATATCTGCTATGAGAAGTGAAGCCGGGGATTGTATTTACTTCATTAAAATAAATATCTCCTTCAGGAGTAAGGAACATATCAACTCTGGCAAAGTATTCACAGCCTAGAGTGCGATAAATGTTTAGTGCTGTTTCCTTAATTTCTGTAGCCTTTTCTAGTGAAATACGTGCAGGCACATGGATGCTGGAGGTTTGCAAAGTATATTTTTCTGTAAAGTCAAAAAAGCCATCCGATAATTGGATTTCATCTACTTCTCCAATTACTAAATCTGTTTGGCCCATTATGGCACATCCCACCTCAAAACCTTGGATGTTTTGCTCCATGACTACTTGAGAATCATGTTCAAAGGCAAGGTAAATAGCTGATAATAAGTGCTCCGCAGAAGAAACCTTTGTAATCCCAAAGGAAGAACCAGCACGTACTGGTTTTACAAAGAGGGGGTAAGATAAGGATTCAGCGGCTTGTAAAACTTCTACTTTAAAAAAGGGCTGAGTAATCAAAACGGATTTAGGTACATGAATACCAGTAGAACCAACAACACTGTGAGCCATATGCTTGTCCATGCATAGGGCAGAGCAAAGCGTACCACAGCCAATTAAAGGAATTCCAGCCAACTCAATTAGGCCCTGAACCGTTCCGTCTTCTCCATTTTTACCATGCAAAACAGGTAGAATTGCATCTAAAGATAAATATTCAACGGGATTTTTCAAAATAACCAATCCATGTAAAGCCTTATCTGGTGAAATGACTACAGGGGTGCAATTATCTTCATGGAACCAAGTGTCGTTTAAAATATTAGCAGTCTTTCCACTATAAAGATACCAATTACCTTTCTTGGTAATACCAATTAAAATTGTCTCATATTTTTGTGAGTCTATATGGGTAATAACAGCATGCGCTGATTGCAATGAAACCTCATACTCTGTTGATGCGCCACCAAAAAGTACCGCTATTTTCTTTTGATTCATAATAATCTCCATTCTCATTTATAAGTCTTATCTCATTATAGTAAGAGCCCGTAAAAAGTGCTTGAAGTCTTTATTGTCTTATTATTAAGAATACCAAAAGAAATATTAAGATTCCCTTAAAGCAAAAAATAAATGCTTTTATGATTATTACCATAAAAGCATTTATTAATTCTGTACGAAAGATATCGTTTTACATATTAAATTCTATTGTGTAGTTAGCTTCAAAAACTTCTCCGATTTTTAGTTCATTATTATACAGGCGTTGTTCTAAAGTCCCATCAAAATCAGTACTGTCACAACGACCATACCATGGCTCGATGCAGATAAATGGAGCGTTTTTCTTGGTTGGGGACCATACGCCAACAAGAGGTGCATCAAAGGAAACGGTTACATAAGGATTCTTATTGGGATCTAGTAAACTTATTTTTTGAACCTGTTGCTTTTCTATAATGAGAGCATCATGGTCAAATAAATCAGAGGAAATTGAAAGAATACCCTTGTCTAATGCTAACTCCTGATCATAAATAGATACCAAACCATCATTACCTACTAAATTATATAGCAGATTATTTTCAGTATGGAAGTTAATAAAATAATCTGTTTGCTTTTCATTAGAATGTATTGGACACATAAATGCAGGATGTGCCCCTATAGAAAAGTGCATTGTTTTGTCAGATTTATTATACACCTTCCAAACTACTTGAAGGGAATTGCCTTTTAGTATATAGCCTACTTCTAAAATAAAATCAAAGGGATATAGTTTTTTAGTGGCTTCATTAGACTCTAGGCGTAGCCAAATTGAATCTTCAGTTATTGAGAAGGGAGTGAATACCATATCTCTAGCAAAACCATGCTGACCCATAGGGTAAGTTTTTCCTTCAAAAGAATACTCTTTGTTTTTAAGACCGCCTACAAATGGAAATAAAATAGGTGAATGTCTACTCCAAAATTTGCTGTCTCCACACCAAAGGTATTCCGTATTAGTTGATCTATTTACTACAGAAGATAATTCTGCTCCGTATTCGTTTATTGACAGTTTTATACTATTATTTTCTAAAAAATGATTTGTCATATTTCATTTATACCTTTCAAACTAAGAACATTTATTTTAAATGATTCGACGAATCAAATCTTCCTTTTGGCCAGGTAGCATGTCTATTAGTGGAAATTCAATTAACGTATAACAACCAGGCTGCTGTTTTACAACAGCTCTTGCACAGGATACAAGAACTTGTGCAGTTAATGCAGGGTTATCAATAGTCATTGAAAATTGAACACGTTGATTCTGAGTAGTACCAGAACCACCTTTTCTAGAAATACTTACACCATGTCCCTTGTCAATAAGAGCGTTAACATCATCAACTTGAATCACATGGGTTTCATCATGAATAAAATAGTCATCTTCTTTAATTGCTTTAGAAACTGTGGCAAAATCAGCACCATCAGAAAGTTCAATATATACCATTCTACGGTGAATACCAGTACCTAAAGGGATTGTCATAGATAATGCATTTTGTACACCTGCTATGGATTTTACTGCTACAGTATGTCCCATGCTCATTCCAGGACCAAAGTCTGTATAAGTAATACCAGTAGGAGTCATAGCTTCTAGCAAGGCACGTACAATAGAATCGGTACCAGGATCCCAGCCAGCTGAAATAATAGACGCGGTATTGTGCTTCTTTGCAATTACATCTAATTGTTCATGTAAATCATAAATTCCTGTATGTATATCATAAGCATCTACGGTACGGATTCCTTTAGCAAGAAGAGAACCTGCCAACTCTGGAACAACTCTGCTAGGAGTACAAAGGATTGCTACTTGAACTTTCTCCAGCATATCTATATTTGAAACCACAGGAACATCAATACCTTTGACTTGCCTGTTTTCTACAATTCCAGCAACTTCAAAATCGGAGCTGCTTAATAAACAATCTAAAACACTTTGACCAATATTTCCATAACCAACAATTGCTACTCGTATCATAATTATTCTACACCTTTCTTCTTTGGGATTTTGCCTTATAAGTATAACTCAAACTGGATATAAAATCCATAAAAAAGAATCTGCGTTGCTGAATCTAAAAAAGACCTACTGGAATCTTGGATTCCAAGTAGGTCTTGTAAAGCTTAGGCAAAGTTTCCTGTAAGGTGTTCCTCAAAACTTTCAAAGGCCATAGGACGGGCAAAATAGTAACCTTGAATGGTATCACAACTCATAGAGTTTAAGAAATCATATTGGCTTTCTGTTTCTACTCCTTCAGCTGTGATTGGCATGGATAAGGATTTTGCCATTTCTATAATGCATACAATGATTTTAGAGCCTTTGGTATCATTATAATCATCAATAAAGCTTTTATCTAATTTTAGAGCATCAATAGGCATGGATTTTAGCATCATTAAGGAAGAATAACCAGTTCCAAAGTCATCTACTAGTATTTTGAATCCTCTTTCATGCAATTCCTTTACAATAGAATCACAATCTGTATTATTATCCAACATAGCACTTTCCGTAATCTCTATTTCTACTAAATGCTGAGGTATCTTATATTCTGCTATAATTTTCAAATATTTGTCGATGAATTCTCGGCTTCTAAGAACCTTGCGAGACAAATTAACAGAAATAGGAACTGGTGTATAACCCTTGTCGATTAAATAGCGTTGCCTCTCACAAACCTTTTCAAACATGAGGGCATCCAGCTCAATAATAAATCCGTTTTCTTCCGCAAGTGGAATAAAAACATTTGGATATATCATGGTACCATCCTGTTGAATCCAGCGAATTAATGCTTCTGCACCTACAATTTTACGTGTAGAGGTATCATATTTAGGCTGGAAATAAGGAACAAATTCTTTGTTTTTAAACGCAAGAATCATTTGATCCTCTAATTCCTTATTATACATAAGGGCATCTCTGTATA
>CAZKGP010000095.1:0-7872 GCA_964552225.1 uncultured Acetatifactor sp. | reverse complement strand
GGATTGCTACGCACTTTGTGCTCCCGCAATCCTAAAAACATTCGAAATCCGCCCTGTCGGGCTACTTTCTCATGTTTTGCGGGTCTCAAACTCATGCTTTTTCATGCCAGCATGAAAAGCATGACCTTTTGACCCTGGTATGTGTATTATTTTACCACGTTAATATCAAAAAAAGAACGCACCGAAGTACATTCTTTTATCTGTTTATATGTTTGACAAATTAGTAAACACTCCACCCTTTATTTCAACAATTTGGTCATCATCAATCTGTACCCAAGCGCTAGATGCCGATGGATTGAAAACACCATCTCCATTTGCAGTAAATTTTAGATGATCTAACACTTGCATATAATCTATAATTTCAATATTAGTAGCATACCAAATGTCTTCTTTTCCACTCATTAATTGGCAAAATTCTTCTATAACTTCCCAATTATTATTGTTATCAAACTCATAACTGTGACCCCATACATACATAAGCTTTAGATATTGTTTCTTGGAAAATTCTACAAACGCTTTCCCTAGCTCCATAAGCTTAGGATCATTATGATGGCATGTAGGATACCATTCCATAGGATTCTCAGGGAGTTCAAAATCAGCCTTACTTGGTACCACTCTAGCATACGCAATTCCCAATTGATTAAATAGTTGCATAATATCCTTATTATAGGAACCATTGGGATATGCATGTCCTCTTACAACATAATTAACAATTGACTCAAGCCCTTTGCGATCCTCCAAGATTTCCTCAGCAACCATAGCTATAGGACATCTACTTATAGTAGGATGTGTTAACGTATGGGTTGCAACTTCATGGCCATCATATAACCGTGCCACTTCATTACCAGGAACTCTCTCAGGTCGATCTAGCATACCATAATTGATATTAAACGTTCCTTTTAATTTGTACTTATTGAACATTTCTACCAATCTTCTGTCTTGTACTTTACCATCATCATAGCTAAACGTTAATGCCTTTGTCTTCCCCTCAGGATAACAACTATATACTTTCATGCTTTTCTCCCTCTTATCTTTTAAGCAATATTATACGCAAGGTTAATATTTTTGTAAATCATCAATTTGCATTTTGCACATTAAACCTTAATATTGTGCAAATCAGGTTATTTTTTTACTGTAATTTCATTATAATGTAACAATTTGTTTCTTGTGGTGGATACATTTATTTAGTATGATACTAATATCTCGCTACAAAGACAAAAGAAAATTGGAGGTATTACATATATGAGAGAGAAAAGAAATGTCGTAAACTCTACTGCTAAAATAGTAACAATCATTATTATAGCAGTGGTTGCTGCTATTTTTCTATTTAATTCTACCTATCAAATTAAAGAGCAAGAACAAGCAGTACTAATCACTTTAGGTAAGGCAAAGGCAGTTACAAATTCAGGATTGCATTTTAAGGTTCCTTTTATACAACAAGTGAAAAAAGTAAACACTACAATTCAAGGATTTGCAATTGGCTATAGCACAGATTCTAACGAATATACAGAAGATGAATCACTAATGATTACTTCTGATTATAACTTCGTAAATGTAGATTTTTTTATTGAATATCGTTTTTATGATCCTGTAAAAGCTATTTATGCATCCGAAGAACCTGTCAGAATATTACGAAATGTTAGCCAAAGCTGTATTCGTACTGTAATCGGAAGTTACCCAGTCGATGATGTATTAACCACTGGTAAAAATGAGATTCAAGTAGCAATTAAGGAAATGATTACAGAACGATTAGAGGAACAGGATATTGGTATTCAACTAGTTAATATTACGATTCAAGATTCTGAACCGCCTACAACAGAAGTTATGGAAGCATTTAAAGCAGTTGAAACCGCTAAGCAAGGTAAAGATACAGCTTTGAATAACGCTAATAAATATCGCAATGAGCAACTTCCTCAGGCACAGTCCAGAGCAGATAAAATAACAAAAGATGCAGAAGCACAAAAAGCAGAACGTATTAACGAAGCAACTGCACAAGTATCAAGGTTCAATGCTATGTATCAAGAATACATCAAGAATCCTGCTATTACGAAGCAACGTATGTTTTTTGAAACCATGGAGGATGTTCTTCCTGACTTAAAGGTTGTTATTGAAAGTCCTTCCGGTGATATGCAAACATTCTATCCAATAGAGTCTTTTGCAGATTTTAACACCAACAATAATACTAACAATAGCAATACTAATAATGGTGCTAGTAGCAACTCTACTAACAGTAGCGACAGCACTAGTCAACAATAAGGAGGACTCAGATTATGAAATATGTGAAACAAACCACCTTAATTATAGCGATATTGGCACTATTAATTATAGGTTCATCCAGCATTGTTATTACCTCAGAGAATCAATATAATTTAATTCGACAATTTGGTAAAGTCGATCACGTAATCTCAAATGCAGGTATTTCTTTTAAAATTCCTTTTATTCAAAGTGTAGATACATTACCAAAACAAACTTTATTGTATGATTTATCTCCTTCAGATGTAATTACAAGTGATAAAAAAACAATGATTTGTGACAGCTACATATTATGGAAGATTACAGATCCATTAAAATTTGCACAAACCTTAAACTCTTCCATTTCCAGCGCTGAAAGTCGTCTGGATACCATCGTATATAACTCTACCAAAAACATAATTTCTAGTACTACACAGGATAATGTTATTTCTAGTCGTGATGGAGAGTTATCAGATGCAGTTATCGCAAATATCGGTTCCAATTTAGAACAATACGGCATTGAATTAATGTCTTTTGAGACCAAAAGGTTGGATTTACCAAGCGATAATAAATCTGCAGTTTATGAGCGTATGATATCTGAACGTGATAATATTGCAGCAACCTATATTGCAGAAGGAACTTCTACCGCTCAAATTATCAAGAACACTACAGATAAGGAAGTTTCAGTTCTATTATCCGAATCAGAAAAAGAAGCTGAAATTCTAATTGCTGAAGGCGAGGCAGAATATATGAAAATTCTTTCTGACGCATATGCCGATGAGTCCAAACTAGAATTCTACTCTTTTGTAAGAGGATTAGATGCATTAAAAACTTCTATGAAAGGTGATAATAAGACTTTAATCCTTTCACCAGATTCTCCAATTGCACAGATTTTCTACGGTAGATAATAAAGTGTCGCAAAGCTGCGCTTTGTACTTCACTCGCACGCTTTCCTATTTAATAGAAGAAGCTAGCTTAAGTTATAAACTTAAACTAGCTTTTTCTTATGATAGTTCGTCAATAGCCTTTCTTTCATCTTCTGAAAAATCAGCTGCATGAATGGTACCTATATTATCCAATATTTGAGATACTTTTGATGCACCAATTAGCACACTGGTAATATCACCATCTCTGAGAATCCAAGATAGCGCCATTTGAGCTAAGGTCTGTCCTCTTTGTGATGCTATCTCATTTAATTTTTGTATTTTCTCAATGGTTTCATCTGTAATTGAGTTTTCTCTTAAGAAGCGTCCATCTGTACGAATACGGCTATCTTCTGGAATACCATTAATATATCTATCTGTTAACAATCCTTGTGCAAGAGGACTAAAAGTAATGATTCCAATTCCGTTTGCTGCCGCATAATCCTTTAATCCGTCTGTTTCAATTGCTCTGTTAAAAATAGAATAGCATCTTTGGTTAATAATAAAAGGAGTTCCCAACTCTTTAAACATTTTAGCTGCCGCTATGGTTTCCTCTTTATTATAGTTGGATATACCTATATAGAGAGCTTTTCCATTTCTTACAATACCATCTAACGCACGTACTGTTTCCTCTAATGGAGTATTCGGATCTGGTCTATGGTGATAAAAGATATCTACATAGTCTAGTCCCATGCGCTTTAAGCTTTGATCTAAGCTTGCCACCAGATATTTTTTACTTCCCCAGTCTCCATAAGGCCCTTCCCACATATCGTAACCAGCCTTTGTGGATACAATGATTTCATCACGATAATAACCTAATCCTTTACGTAAAATATGACCAAAATTCTCTTCTGCCATACCAGGAGCAGGACCATAATTATTTGCCAAATCAAAATGTGTAATCCCATTATCAAATGCTGTATAACACATTTCCTGCATAGTATCAAAATTACCGTTGGAACCAAAATTATGCCATAGTCCTAAGGATACCTCTGGGAGCATCAGCCCACTATTCCCACATCTATGGTATTTCATTTCCTTGTATCTGTTCTTATCTGCAATATACACGCTATAACCCTCCTTCACTTTTCAGTTATAAAGAAAAATTTTCTTTTTATAAATAAAACCAAAAGCCACACTTCAGTTATTACCATAGTTATAAAACATATACCCAAAATAATTTTACATAACATCTCATTAAGTGTAAAAAAGGAATCTATTGCCTGTGTAAACATCATTACATTAGTCGCCGCAATAAGTGCAAATCCTAATTTTTTCCTCATACAATAACCCCCAATGATAATTTTAATTATCTAAATATTGATTTATAAAACTCTCTACCTTATTCCAATATTCTTTGCCCGCTATAGACGCAGCCATACCATGACCTGCTCCCTCTACAACAAGTTTTTCTTTAGGACAAACAGCAGCTTCATATACTTCATCAATCATGTAGCTAGGAACAAATGTATCATTATCTCCATGAATAAACATAATTGGTGTGACAGATTTAGCAACCTGCTTCACCGCACTTGCTTCACCTAATGTATAATCTGCTCTTATTTTAGTCACAGCTGAAGAAAAATGCATTAATGGAAATGCTGGTAAATTAAATACTTCCTTTAGTTGATATGCAAATTCATCCCAAACAGATGTATATCCACAATCCTCAACAATCGCTTTTACATTAGAAGGTAATTCTTCACCAGATATCATCATAACAGTTGCACCACCCATGGATACACCATACAATACAATTTCTGCTTCGCTATCCTGATCAAGAATCATATCAATCCAACGAAGGGCATCTTTTCTTTCATGCCATCCCATTCCAATGTAATCCCCTTCACTTTCACCAAGTCCACGAGCATCTGGAATCAATAGATTAAATCCCATATCTGCAAAATGTTTCGCACTGTTTACCATCTGCATACCATATCCACCATAGCCATGATAAACAATTGCCCAACGGCTAGTAGTTTCTTCATGCTGTACCATAGAGCCATGAATCTTCAAATTATCATATGATTGTATATAAACATCATCAAACTCAGATGTGGTAATCCATTCTTCTAGTTCTAATTTTTCCTGAATCTTCTCTGGTGTCTCATCTTCTCTTTTAATCTCATTGTGAGATGCTGAAAAAACAACGCCCTTATCACTATTTGGATTTAAGGCCAATTCATAAAAATAATTACCTGCGATAAAACCCACTGCAAAAAACAGCACTGTTAATGTAGCTAAAATACCAATAATCCATTTTGTTCTCTTCTTCATGCAAGCCCTCTTTCTGTTTCTTTTTATTACACATTACTTCATTTGTAATGCTCACGTTTTACTAAAAGCATAGATAGCATTATATTATAAGTAACTTAAATATACAATGGAACATTCTGTCTTTATAGTTATTTAATAATCTTTAGTAATCTTATATATTCTTTATGGTTAATTATTATTTTTTCATTACCTTCAAACCCTAGTTTATGGCACAAATGCAAGGATACAGTATTCTCAGATTCAACTAATGATTGTACCTTTTCGAATCCAAGCACTTCTTCCCCGTATTGCATTATTGCTATGCAGACTTCATAAGCAATACCTCGACCTTGCCATGGAACTCCAATAATATACCCAATCTCTGGTTCCGCGTAACCTTCTCGATAAGAAAAACCTGCTCTTCCTATTACTTCTCCTGTTTCTTTTAAAATTACTGTCCATATACCAAAATCATAAAAGGAATAAATCTTTTCAATATATTTCCGAATATATTTCTTTTCCACTTCTATTTCTGGATATAGATTTTCCATATATTGAGTAATTGAAGGGTCTTTGTAAATATTATAAAAGGCTTCCACATCTAATTCTGTAGTTTCGCGAATAAGACATCGGCTAGTCTCTAATATATCCCACGGAATACCTGCAAATCTTCTATAAACATTATCATAATATTCTGCGTCTATCTCTTCTGGATTTTCCATACCAAATCTTGCCATTGAAAAATCCTCTGTTTTATTAGTGTCATGGAGAAACACCACAAAAGGTATCTGTTGCTTTGACATTCTTTCCGCCATCCAAGAACTATCTATTATCCACAATGTATGAGGCTGATTATAAGAAATATCCACATTCTCATCCGAAGTCTTCCACTGATTTATAGTTTCTTTGTCAACTAAAGAAAACAGAATATTATTTAATTCCAATTTATGAGCAATAGTATCAAAGATGCTCTTACAATCCAACCTTTCTATAGCTACTATTATTTTACGAACATGAATTTTCTGTTTCAATACATACCTCCATGCTATTAATTAGCATTATAATTTTATATTATCATATAAAAATTGACGAAACAACGCTTTTTTATAGGAAATAATATAATTGATAGCAGTGCTATATTGTGATAGTATGTAAATGATTATGAAATTTTTAAGTAAAGGAAGGATACAAATATGGCACAGAATCCAATAGTAACCATTACCATGGAAGATGGTAGTGTAATGAAAGCAGAATTATACCCTGAAATTGCACCAATTTCAGTTAATAATTTTATTAGTTTAATTCAAAAAAATTATTATGACGGTCTTATTTTTCACCGTGTTATTCGTGGCTTTATGCTACAAGGAGGTTGTCCTGAAGGAAGCGGAATGGGCGGTCCTGGTTATAGCATTAAGGGCGAGTTTACCTCTAATGGTGTAGAGAATAATTTGAAACATACAGAAGGCGTTCTTTCTATGGCAAGATCCATGGCACCTAATTCTGGTGGTTCTCAATTCTTTATTATGCACAAAACTTCTCCTCATCTAGATGGAAGCTATGCTGCTTTTGGCAAAATTACCGAAGGAATGGACGTTGTTAATAAAATTGCAGAAACTGCTACCGATTACAATGACAAGCCATTAGAAACACAGAAAATGAAATCCGTAGTTGTAGAAACCTTCGGAGAAGAATATCCCGAACCAGAACACAGCTAATTATGATGACAAATATATATTACATTGGCGGTTCACCTTGTAGCGGGAAAAGTACTACAGCAGAGATACTTTCAGATAAATACGATCTGTATTATTTTAAAGTAGATGATTTTCTTGACAAGTACATTCAATTGGGTGCTTTAAAAGGATATGAAATATGTAAAAAACAAGTAGAAATGAATGCAGAACAAATATGGATGAGAGAACCTTTACTTCAATGCAAAGAGGAAATTATCTTTTACGAAGAAATATTTGAGTTTGTTTTAGATGATTTAAAGCAGATAAGTGGCAAAAAAGGAATTATTACAGAAGGTGCTGCATATTTGCCTAAATTAATGAAAAAATTGAGCATTCCAAGTGATAGATATATATCACTTACTCCCACAAAGGAGTTTCAGATTTTTCATTTTAGTAAGAGGGATTTTATACCATATATACTTGCAGAATGTAGTGATAAGGAAAAAGCTTTTAATAATTGGATGGATAGGGATATTCTATTTGCCCAAGAAGTGCAGAAACAATGTAGTGAAGAACATTATGTTTCACTTATTAATAACGGAGAAATAACAATTGACGAATATGTCAATAAAATTTCTAAGCATTTTGGATTAGAATAGTTTTATACAAACAGCGATAGTACACTTGTACTATCGCTGTTCACATATTGTTTACAATTAATTCAAGATTTCTTTATTTACCCAACATGATTTATACATTTCTGTACTCTATACTATAAACATAACATA
>CAZKGP010000094.1:0-7909 GCA_964552225.1 uncultured Acetatifactor sp. | reverse complement strand
TGATGATTTTCTTTTAAATCAAAAAGCTTTGCTTGTATGCCGTTATCACCAAATGCTTCTGAAATAATCTTAGCCATTTTCTCTGTTGAGTGCCACATACTGTCATAAACAACAATTGCTCCTGTGGAAGGCGTGTTAGTGCTCCATAAGTCATATGCATTCAGGATATCTTGAATGTGACTTCGCCAAATAATACCATGGCTTGGTGCAATCATTTCAATATCTAGTTTGCTAACAATATCCCATGCTGTGCGGGCTTGCTTGCCATAGCACATGATAATATTTGCATAATAGCTTTTGGCTTCTTCCAAGGCAAGATTTAAGTCTGTTTCATCATCAAAACGCTCAGTTGTAGCTAAGTGCTGGCCGAAGGCATCATTTGAAAAAAGGATTTTTTCTTCAGGACAGTAACAAACCATATTATCTGGCCAATGAAGCATTGGTGTAGATACAAAGTTTAAGGTTCTTTTGCCAAGAGAAAGTGTTTCTCCTGTTTTCACTGGCACATATTCATATTCTCCATAGTGGGCAGTTAGTCCCTTTACACCTGCAGGACCAGTGGTGTAGATGGAAGCATTAGGGCAACGCTCCATAAAAGTAGGAAGTGCACCAGAATGATCCATTTCTACATGGTTAGATATAATAATATCAATTTGTTCGGGTGGAACAATATCACTGATTCTAGATAAAAGTTCCTCTGTAAAAGGGGCTTTTACTGTATCAATTAAAGTGATTTTTTCATCCATGATTAGGTAGGCACCGTAAGTGGTGCCTTTACCTGTAAGATAACCATGGAAGTTACGAATGTTCCAATCGATGGCACCTACCCAATAGATGCCTTCTTTTATTTTAACAGCTTTCATTTTAAACTCCTAACTAATAGTGTAAAAAGAATTTTAGTCATTTGAAGTATTATCTACTTCATGTAATTTCACCAAACGAGTTAGATATTCATAGCGTTCCCTAGCATGATTAGCAGCCTTTGCAAATAGGTCTTCTGCTCTTTCTGGATTCATTCTCTTTAGAACATCATAACGAATTTCTCCTGAGAGGAAATCTTCGTATGGAAGTGTAGGTTCTTTGCTGTCTAAAGAAAATGGATTTAGTCCTTTTTCCTTAAGTGCAGGATTAAAACGGAACATATGCCAATAGCCAGTTTCTACAGCTTTTGCTTCTTCATGTTGAGAGCTTCCCATACCAGAACGAATTCCATGACTAATACATGGTGCATATGCAATAATGAGAGATGGTCCGTCATAGTTTTCTGCTTCTGTTATTGCCTTAATGGTTTGATTATAGTCTGCGCCCATGGAAATTTGTGCCACGTATACATATCCATAGCTCATTGCAATGCTTGCAAGATCCTTCTTCTTAATATCTTTACCACCAGAGGCAAACTTAGCAGTAGAACCTGTTGGTGTCGCTTTAGAAGCCTGACCGCCTGTATTAGAATATACTTCAGTGTCAAATACCATAATATTTATATCTTGACCGCTTGCGAGAACATGGTCTACACCACCAAATCCAATATCGTATGCCCAGCCATCACCACCAAAGATCCATTGTGATTTTTTGGCAAGATAATCTTTCTCTTCAAGTAGCTCTGTACTTACTTGACTACTATGGTTTTCCAAAGCAGTAATCAACTTATCTGTAGCTGTTCCATTGGCAGCACCAGAAGAATAGGTTTCTAACCATTCATTAGCAGCGTCTTTAACATTGCTATCATTAGACGCTAGTAATGTTTCAACTTTTTCACGTAAACGTGAGCGAATTGCTCTTTGTGCTAAAAGCATACCATATCCAAATTCTGCAGCATCTTCAAACAGTGAGTTTGACCAAGCTGGTCCCTGTCCTTTTGCATTGTAGGTATAAGGTGTTGAAGGAGAGGAATTAGCCCAAATTGAGGAACAGCCAGTAGCGTTTGCAATATACATGTGATCACCAAATAATTGAGTGATTAATTTCGCATATGGTGTTTCGCCACAACCAGCACATGCACCAGAGAATTCTAATAGTGGTTGCTTAAATTGGCTTCCTTTTACTGTATTTTGTTTAAATTTTTCTACTATATCTTTTTTATTTAGTAATGGCTTGCCATAGTCAAAATATTCCTGCTTAGAAACATGTTTTTCTATTTCGCACATTTCTAATGCTTTTTCACCTTTTTTACCAGGACAGACAGCAGCACAAGAACCACAGCCGGTACAGTCTACTTCAGAAACAGCGATTGAGAATTCATATCCGGGCATGCCCATCATTGGAAGAGAAATCATTCCTTCAGGTGCGTTGGCTTTTTCTTCTTCTGTCATTGCAACAGGACGAATAACTGCATGAGGACAAACATAAGCACAGCGGTTACATTGAATACAATTTTCAGGTATCCACTCAGGAACATGCGTTGCAACATTACGTCTTTCGTGTGCGGCGCTTCCAGAAGGTGTATATCCGTCAACATAAGGAACAAATGCAGAAACAGGTAGAGAATTACCTTCTTGTTTCGTAACTGGTTTTTGAATATTTGTTACAAATGCTAGTGTGTCTTCTTGGTCAGGCAGAAGAGCAGGGTCTAAGATTTCAGATGTTGCATTACGCCATGAATCAGGAATTTCTACTTTTGTCACGCCTTGACTACCACGGTCTATGGCGTCGTAGTTCATCTGTACAATTTTATCACCTTTTTTACCATAACTGATTTTGGCAGCTTCTTTCATTAAGCGTATTGCTTCTTCAATAGGGATAATATTTGCCAATTGGAAAAATGCTGCTTGTAAAATGGTACTGACTTTATCGTTCAAGCCTGTTTCTTCACCTATTTTAAGTGCATCTATGGTATAAAACTGAATATTATGCTGTGCAATATAGCTTTTTACTTGCCCGGGAAGATGTTGGTCTAATTCTTCTTGTGTCCAAGGGCAGTTAAGTAAGAAAACCCCACCGTCTTTTACATCTTGTACCATATTATATTTTTCAATATAAGAAGAATTGTGACATGCTACAAGGTCAGCTTCGTGAATTAAATAAGTAGACCTAATAGGATGGATACCAAAACGTAAGTGGGATACCGTTAAACCACGTGATTTTTTGGAATCATAATCAAAGTAAGCCTGCACAAATTGATCTGTGTGGTTACCAATAATCTTAATAGAGTTTTTGTTGGCACTGACAGTACCATCTCCGCCCAAGCCCCAGAATTTACAGCCAAAGGTATCTGGATTGGCAGTATTAATTCTAGCAGGAATAGGAAGTGACAAATGAGTAACATCATCATGAATACCAACGGTAAAGCGTTTCTTATCATGATTTTGGTAAATTGCATTTATTTGATCAGGAGTAGTATTTTTAGAACTTAATCCATAACGACCAGTAAATATTGGAACATTGTGGAATTTGGTATCTCTCAGTGCTGCAACTACATCCAGATAAAGAGGCTCGCCTATAGAACCGGGCTCTTTTGTTCTGTCTAACACTGTAATCTGTTTTACACTGTCAGGAATTGCATTTAGTAAATGAGAAGTACTAAAAGGACGATATAAGCGGACTTTTACTAAGCCTACTTTTTGTCCATTTTTATTCAAGTAATCAATGGTTTCTTCAATTGTTTCACAAACAGACCCCATAGCAACAATAACATGCTCCGCATCCTTTGCACCGTAATAGTTAAATAAACCATAATCTGTGCCAATCTTTTGATTAATTGTATTTAGGTAGGATTCAACAATTTCAGGAAGAGCGTCATAGTAGGGATTACAAGCCTCTCTTGCCTGGAAAAAGATATCAGGATTTTGTGCAGAACCCATCATTTTAGCATGATTGGGGTTTAAAGCATTTTGACGAAATGCTTTAATAGCGTCCAAATCAACCATTTCTTTTAAATCATTATAGTCCCAAACTTCAATTTTCTGCATCTCATGAGAGGTGCGGAAACCATCAAAAAAGTTTATAAAGGGAACTTTTCCTTTAATAGCAGCAAGATGAGCAACGGGAGTTAAATCCATAACCTCCTGAACACTTCCGCCAGCCAGCATTGCGACACCTGTCTGTCGACAAGCATAAATGTCAGAGTGGTCTCCGAAGATAGAAAGTGCGTGAGAGGCTATTGTTCTTGCAGCTACATTAAATACACCAGGAAGTAACTCTCCAGCAATTTTATAGAGATTAGGTATCATTAACAATAGACCTTGAGATGCAGTAAAGGTAGTAGTAAGTGCTCCTGCAACTAAAGAACCATGAACAGCACCGGCAGCACCCGCCTCTGATTGCATTTCCGTTACTTTAACGGTTTGATCAAAAATATTTGTTCTTCCTTCTGTTGCCCATTCGTCTGCATATTCGGCCATTGTAGAAGACGGGGTAATTGGATAGATAGCAGCAACATCACTAAATGCATAAGACACATGAGCTGCGGCTTGATTGCCATCCATTGTTTTTTTATTACGAGCCATTAAAAAACCTCCTTTTCAAAGTTTAACGATAATTATATATTATCGCATTTGTTAGATTCTTTATCCGATTAATTGTTTTATTCAGAACAATTAAAAGAAAGCACAAAAAATGATTCTATTTTACCTTAATTTACCAAATAAAATAAAAACAAGCTTTTATTAGTGATATTATATCACAAAGAAAGCTTGTTTTAATATATAAAGTGTAAAATAAATTGTATTTTTTAAAGCGCAATATAATTATCTCAGAAAACCATTTATAATTTCGGCTTCGGCTTCTTCTTCTGAAAGTCCTAGGGTCATTAACTTAATAATTTGATCGCCTGCAATTTTACCAATAGCGGCTTCATGAATCAATTCAGCATCTAAATGATTGGCTGTAATTTCAGGAATTGCACTAATCTTAGCATTATCCATAATAATGGCATCACATTCGGAGTGTCCAGCACATTTATTGTTACCATTAATTGTGGAAAGAAATAATTGCTTAGAATCTCCTTTTGCAACTGAACGTGAAATAATATTAGCACTAGAGTTAACGCCATTTAGGTCAACAGAAAAAGCTGTTTCTGCATATTGGCTTCCATGTGTCATTAGTTTCTCTGTTACAATTAATTTGGAATAATCAGCAAGAGTTGCAGTAGTGGAACGTTTGGTAGAATCAACACCTTTTATCTGTACGGTTTCTAATTCCATATAGCTGTTTTCCCCAAGGGTAACTATTGTTTCTGGATTCATAATTCTCTCACCATCACCATCACCGCTCCCATAATGTTTCTCAACGTAGGTTACATGAGAGTTTTTACCTATATAGAAAGCGTGAATTCCATCGTGACGGCTGTCTTCACTACCGCTATTGTGAATTCCGCAGCCAGCAATAATAGTGATATCGCAGTTATCTCCGATATAAAAATCATTATAAACCATCTCGGTAAGTCCACTTTCACTTAAAACAACGGGTATATGTACACTTTCTTTTTGAGTATTTGATTTAATAACAACATCAATTCCTTGTTTATCTTCTTTGGTAATGATATCAATATTGGAAGTAGTATTGCGTTCAACACTTTTGCCGTTGGCACGAATGTTAAAAGCGCCTGCTGGTATTTCATGGAGGTCTGCTACTTGTTCTAATAGGTTTTTCTGTATTGCATCCATAATTAACACCTCCCTGTATGTTTGTTGTCATAAAATTTACAACAACCAGTATTATTTAATAAATCGGGAAGTATAGATTCTTTGGTACCTTTGGCTTGTACACCACCATTGGCGATTACTATAATTTCGTCAGCAATATTTAGTATACGTTCTTGGTGAGAAATAACAATTAATGAATGATTGCTTGTTTTATGCATGTCTTCAAAAACGGTAATTAAATGATTAAAGCTCCATAAATCAATACCTGCTTCAGGTTCATCGAATACGGAAAGAGGAGTATTACGAGCAATAATAGTTGCAATTTCTATACGCTTTAACTCTCCACCGGATAAACTTCCATCTATATCACGATTAATATAATCTCTAGCACAAAGTCCCACTTGTGATAGATAATCACAGGCACTGGATGTACTTAAGTGGTTATCTGATGCTAAAGTGATTAGGTCTTTTACTTTAATTCCCTTAAATCGTACAGGCTGCTGAAATGCAAAACTAATACCTGCTTTGGCACGTTGCGAAATAGTCATATCAGTAATATCTATATTATTGAAAAATATTTTGCCAGAAGTAGGTTTTTCGATCCCCATAATTAATTTTGCTAGGGTCGATTTTCCACCGCCATTTGGCCCTGTAATTGCAGCAAATTGATTATCTTCAATTGTTAAGTTTATATTTTTAATAATTTCTTTTTGACTAGAATTTTCTCCTGAAACGTGAAAGGAGACATTTTCCAAAACTAACATGTGTAAACCTCCTATAAATTATAGTAAATAGTATAGCATAAAAGAATAATTTACTATACCATTATTTTTGTGCTTGTGTTAGAATAGGTATGAAAAAAAGAAAATTGTCTAAATATCCTATTTTTTGTCTCTTTAAGATAAATAGCGAAAGATTACAACTAAAAAAGGAGGGGAATTAATTGTAATGCCTACGAGGGAAAAGGTAGATATTACTTTAAGGAGGACGTGATGAAATTATCTGAAAAAGCGCACATTAATAATGTAGCTATTAAATGTCATATTTCGGTTGTTTTTATAATACTTATGGCATATGTGTTGGAATTTTTTAAAGGTTCTAAAACCATTGGATATTTACTGATGTGTGTAGTTATAGCATTAATACCTGTAGTTTTAGAGCTATTGTTTTATCGAATGAATAATGAACATGATGCGATTCGACATTTTATGGGATTTGGTTATAGTTTTTTTTACATAGTAATAAATTTTACAACAGATAACCCATTGGTATTTACTTATTGCTTGCCAATGTATATTATTATTACTCTGTTTGCTGATGTGAAATATTGTGCATCCATTTGTACTGGTGGTTTTATTGTCAATGTTGCAAGGGTTATATATACAGCTAAAACAGTGGGGTATGAGGCTGCTGATATGGCAACCGTAGAAATACAACTTATATTAATGGCATTAATCGGTATATTCATTGTAGTTGTTAGTGCCTCAATGAATAAAACTAATGCTGAGAAAATAAATAATATTAATGCACAAAAAGAACAAACAGACTTGTTGTTGGAGAATGTATTACAAACATCAACTTCTATCATGGAGAAGATTACAAGTACTTCAGGGAAAATGGAATTACTGGGAGAGTCTGTAACACATATTCACTCTTCTATGCAGGAAGTAACTTCTGGTAGTACTGAAACTGCCAACTCAATTCAGAATCAATTGAAACGAACGGAACAGATTCAAGGACACATAGAAAAGGTAAAGAATGTATCAGAAGAAATTGATCAAGGTGTATTAGATACAGCACATGAGGTCGAGTTAGGTAAGGATCATATGAATGCCTTATCTACTCACGTAAACGAATCTATGGTAGCAAATGACCAAGTAACAGAACAGATGAAAGTGCTTGGCGAGAATACGGAGCAAATGAACTCAATTATTGAGACCATTACAAGTATTGCTAACAGAACTGGTCTATTGGCATTAAATGCAAGTATTGAAGCAGCAAGAGCAGGGGAAGCTGGTAAAGGATTCGCGGTAGTTGCTGATGAAATTTCTACATTAGCTAATAGAACTAAAGTAGCTACAGTTGATATTACTGATTTGATTGAAAATATTGCGAAAGAGATTGTTGCAGTTTCAGCAGCGGTAGAGGTAGTAATCGAAGGAAATCATTCAAATGCTCAAAGTACCAAAGAGGTAGTTGAAAGTTTTGCTCGTATTACAGAAGGAACTAAACGAATCAGTGAACAAACAGATTCTATGAAATATATTGTAAAGAAATTGGAACATGCAAATGGCGATATTGTGGACAATATCCAGACTATTTCTGCA
>CAZKGP010000093.1:0-7946 GCA_964552225.1 uncultured Acetatifactor sp. | reverse complement strand
GCCGCCTCTTCCTTTTCACGTTCCTGTCCTCGAGTAAACAACATTGGAATATTTAGTTCATGAAGCATACGGGCACAATTTAATTCTGCGTAATAATAAGAGGAGGCAAAAACCTTCTCCCCCTTCACAATAAGCTTTCTATCCATCACAAGATTATCTATCTGTGGACGAATATTTTCCTCCGATACTCCTAGTAATGCATGTGACCTAGCAAGCAAAATATTAATTGGGAGATAGCAATGTCCTTCCCCTACAGTCTGAAGCAAAGTGTAAAACACCCCACTACGTATACGATAGTCTGAATCTGTATGTATTCCTATTTTGGTAGCAATATCATCTGCAATTTTGAATCCAACGCCATCAATATCTTCTGCCAATTTATATGGATTTTCTTTCATCACACCATAAAGCCCCATACCATACATATTGTAAATTTTCACTGCAAGATTATTACTAATACCATATTGTTGCAAATACACAAGCGCTTCTCTTAATTCCTTTTTCTCTTCCATTTGCACTGCAATATCACGGGCTTTTCGTTCGCTAATTCCTTTAATTTCAGACAAGCGCTCTGGTTCTTCTTCAATAATACGAAACGTATCATCTCCAAAATGCTTTACTATTCTACTAGCTAAGGCAACGCCTATACCTTTCACTGCTCCTGAACCTAAATATCGTTCCATACCGATACTATCTTTAGGAGCAACCACCTGATAGGCGTGCAACTTGAATTGACGTCCATAGGCTGGATGTTCTACATATTCACCTTGTGCGCTGATATTTTCGCCTTGGGTTAAGCCTTTACAGAGCCCAGTACATACAATTTCTTCGCCTTCATCTATTAAGTTCAAAACTGTATATCCATTTTCTGCATTTTGATATACAATATTTTGAATATATCCGTTAAGTGTTTCCATCTCTTCCTCGCATATCCAACATTATATTAATGGAAAAAGCTGCTAAATATCTCAGCAGCTTAAACTCAAACTTTAAATTCCGTAATTACGTTTCATTTGTTCGTATAATGTCTGTGCCAACCCCAAGCTATTGTTTTCCGTAGAATCCATTGCGGTCTGCTTAATCATTTCATCCTTATAATAGCTTTGCAATGAAGCATTTGCACCTGATGATTCCTCTGATTCAGGAACTGTTTTCCACATACTTTTCATAACTTGTTCCATAAAATATGCTTCAAATTCTTTACAGACACTCATTAATTCCTCATCTGTAGCTTTGGAAAAATCGGTTTCCAACTGACTTTCCATTTTAGCTGCGGAGGTACTAGATGCCGAATTATATACATTATCATATGTAGAATTTATATTACCAATATCCATAAACAACCTCTTTTCTGTGCATCAATTATCTTCTCAAATTATTAGCTTGCTGTAGCATCTCATCCGATGCTGTAATTGCCTTAGAACTCAATTCATAAGCACGTTGAGCTACAATCATATTAACCATTTCATCCACTACTTGAACATTAGAACCCTCTAAATAGTATTGTAAAATGTCACTTTTTTCAACTGCATTATTGGTAGCTTCATTTATGCTCTGTCCACTAGCAGCTGTTTGTGCATACAAACTGTCTGCTAATCGCTCTAACCCAGCTGGATTGTTAAATTGAAAAACACCTATTTGAATTCCTATTGGTTGAGGATTTTTATTTGCATCAGGATAGCATAGTTGTCCATCATCTGTAATCGAAATATTGCTAACAACATAATTAGCATTCAAAATAATGGGTCTCCCAGCGGAATCAATAACAGGTAGTCCATCTGAAGTAGCCAGCATATTGCCACCATTTTGCGCAAGTGCCCATTGGAAATTACCATTTCTAGTATAATACATATTGCCATCTTCTCCTCTTACAGAAAAGAAGCCTTTACCATCAATAGCAAAAGAAGATGGACTATCACTTGCCATCATGTTTCCTTGTCTAAACATAGCAGTAATTGAAGAATTTCGTACACCAAGTCCCACTTGTGCTCCAACTGGTTTATTTTCTCCATTTGCCGTAGTTGTAACAGTTTGAAGATTTTGATATAAAAGAGTTTTAAACTCATTTACCTGTGTTTTATAACCATGTGTGTTTACGTTAGAAAGGTTATTTGCTATCGTATCAATATTTGTCTGTTGAGCAACCATTCCAGTTGCTGCTGTCCATAAGCTACGTACCATTTATACTTCCTCCTTATAGTTTACCTAGTTGATTCACTGCAATTTCAAGAGACTGATCATAAGTTTGTATTATCTTCTGATTGGCTTCATAAGCTCTTGTAACACTAATCAAATCGACCATTTCAGATACCGTCTGCACGTTAGACATTTCCAACGCTCCTGATTGAACTTTAGCACTTGAATTAGTTAATTCCGCACCTTC
Organism: uncultured Acetatifactor sp.; assembly: GCA_964552225.1. Classification (GTDB taxonomy): domain Bacteria; phylum Bacillota; class Clostridia; order Lachnospirales; family Lachnospiraceae; genus Acetatifactor. The sequence continues at coordinate 5,563 of CAZKGP010000093.1, read as the reverse complement.
AACTGGCTGATAAAGCGTTTCCGCAAACTTCTCTAAATAATTGTAATCGCTAAAATCTGCAATCTGAATGGTAGCAACCACAACTCCGTTTTGGCTGATAGCTCCGTTATCAGAAATATCCGAATCCAACAAAGTATTCAATCTAATATGACGGTTATTTGTGTCTAATACAAAATCCCCATCTTGAGTTACTAAGTCACCTTGCTGATTCAGTGTAAATGCACCTGCCCTCGTATACTTAGTAGAGGTTTCTCCTGCCTTATTAGTATATTCTACTGCAAAAAATCCATCTCCAGACAACGCTAAATCATACGTATTATCCGTGATTCTATAAGAGCCTTGAGTATAATTAGTATAGTTTTCACCTATTTTCACACCTGGATTGCCAATTCCTATTCTCTGCGAGTTTCTTACTCCAACAGAAGAATCTTTCAGTTTATGAACAAATATATCCTTAAAGGCTTCACTTGTAGAGCCTTCCTTTTTGAATCCTACAGTGGATGCATTTGCAAGATTATTTGTTAATATATCCATTCTGTTTTGTTCATTAACCATGCCCGTATGAGCTGTATATAATCCTTTAAGCATAGCAGTACCTCTTTCTTTCCACCTACTTTTCATCTTCGGTATAATAACTCGCGGGAAGAATGGCTCGCCATTTCTTTCCACTCTATTCTTTATAGCCACCTAAAAATTCTACGTATTTACCAGTACCTACAGCCACCGCTGTCATTGGATCTTCTGCTGTCATTGTATTAATTCCTGTCTTTGCAGAAATCAAATCCTCTAACCCACGTAACAAGCTTCCACCACCAGTAAGAACAATTCCTCTGTCTGCAATATCTGCAGCTAACTCAGGTGGAGTTTTCTCTAATACGCTGTGAATGGTTTCAACGATTTGTGCAGTGGTCTCACGAAGAGCCTCTTCTGTTTCTTCTGAAGATACCTTTACTGTTTTTGGTAAACCCGTTACTAAATTACGACCTCTAACATCCATATAATCAACTTCTGATCTCTTGTAAGCTGATCCTATTTTTATTTTTAAATCTTCTGCAGTTCTTTCACCAATTAAAAGATTATGTTTTTTACGCATATAACGGACAATAGCTTCGTCAAAGTCATCCCCTGCAATCTTAATAGATGCACTTACTACCGTTCCTCCAAGGGAAATAACTGCAATATCAGATGTACCACCACCTATATCAACAATCATATTTCCACAAGGTTTTGAAATGTCAATCCCAGCTCCAATAGCAGCCGCAATAGGCTCTTCAATAATAGATACTTCTCTTGCTCCTGCCTGATAGGTTGCATCTTCAACCGCTTTTTTCTCTACTTCAGTTACACCACTAGGTACACAAACAGCAATACGTGGCTTACGGAACATTCTCTTACCCAATGCCTTTTGAATGAAATATTTCATCATTTTCTCTGTTACTGTATAATCAGAAATAACGCCTTGTCTTAAAGGTCGAACTGCTATAATATTGCCTGGCGTTCTACCTAGCATCAAACGTGCATCTTCTCCAATGGCTTTAATTTTATTGGTGTCTCTATCAAATGCTACAACGGACGGTTCTTTTAATACGACTCCTTTTCCTTTAATGTAGACTAGTATGCTAGCAGTTCCCAAGTCAATTCCTATATCTGTGCCTTGCATAAATTTACCCCTTTCTGATGGTATCTATAAGATAATATTTGCCTAAATACAAAATGTTAATCATCTAGGAAAGAAAAGAACTCTCTTCTAAATATAATGCACCTAGATGTACAATGAGCATATTTTACCCATACTCAGAGTATTATACATTAATCTTATCCATTTTCATAGAGGTTTCACAAAAATTTTAAAAATATAAAACGCAAAAAGGAGAACAGTTCCTTCTGTTCCTTCTTGCGTCCATGCACCTTAAACCATTTATCGACATTATGCAACAAATAGTTTAGGTTTTATGTTTCATTTCCTTTTAATTATTTTTTTGTTTTTTTAACATTTTCTTGATGTAAGCTCCGGTATATGATTTGGAACTTTTTGCTACTGCTTCCGGTGTTCCTTTAGCAATCACAGTGCCACCCTTATCTCCGCCTTCTGGCCCAATATCGATAATGTAATCTGCAGTCTTAATTACATCCAAATTATGCTCTATCACTACAACAGTATTCCCACCATCCGCTAAACGATGCAATATGTCTACTAACTTATGCACATCTGCAAAGTGCAAGCCCGTAGTAGGTTCATCTAATATATAAATAGTTTTACCTGTGCTACGACGACTAAGTTCAGTAGCTAATTTAATACGTTGGGCTTCTCCTCCTGATAATGTTGTAGAAGGTTGTCCTAATTTTACATAAGTTAGTCCAACATCATATAAGGTTTCTATTTTCCGACGGATAGAAGGCATATTCTCGAAGAAGGTAACCGCTTCCTCCACTGTCATATCTAAAATATCATAGATATTCTTACCTTTATATTTTACATCCAAGGTTTCCCGATTATAACGTTTTCCGCCACAAACCTCGCAAGGAACATAAACATCTGGGAGAAAATGCATTTCAATCTTTAAAATACCATCTCCACTACAAGCCTCACAACGTCCGCCCTTAATATTAAAACTAAATCGTCCCTTATTATAGCCTTTTGCCTTTGCATCCGGTGTAGACGCAAACAAATCTCTTATTTGATCAAACACCCCAGTATAGGTTGCTGGATTAGAACGAGGCGTACGTCCAATGGGCGATTGATCTATAGCTATAACCTTATCCAGTTGATCAATTCCATCAATACCCTTATGTTTTCCAGGTATGCATCTAGCCCTATTTAAATCTCTTGCAAGATGTTTATATAAGATTTCATTTACAAGGGAGCTTTTTCCTGAACCAGATACTCCCGTTACACAAGTCATAACGCCGAGAGGAAACTCAACATTAATATTCTTAAGGTTATTCTCTTGAGCTCCTAGTACTTTAAGAAAGCCTGAAGGTTCTCTTCTTCGCTCTGGTATAGGTATCTGAATGGCTCCGCTAAGATACTGCCCTGTAATAGACTCGGGAATATTCATAATCTCTTCTGCTGTACCACATGCAACTACCTCACCGCCACTAGTACCAGCTCCCGGCCCAATATCCACAACATAATCAGCCGCCACCATGGTATCTTCATCATGTTCTACTACAATCAACGTATTACCTAAGTCTTTTAAGTAACGCAATGTATTCAAGAGTTTATCATTATCTCTTTGATGAAGCCCTATACTTGGCTCGTCAAGTATATAGCAAACGCCAACCAAACCTGAACCAATTTGGGTAGCCAAACGAATACGCTGTGCTTCTCCTCCTGATAAGGTTGCTGTACCTCGTGCCAAAGATAAATAGTCTAATCCTACATTAATCAAAAAGCCTACTCGTGCACGAATTTCTTTTAACACTTGCTTACCGATTAGCTTCTGTTGCTCTGTCAATTCCATTCCCTGTATAAATTCATGTAATACACCAATAGACATGGATGTAATCTCATGAATATTCTTGTCACATACTGTAACCGCTAAAGATTCTTGTTTTAGACGCATTCCCTTACACTCTGGACAAGGCGTAATGCGCATAAATGTCTCATATTCCTGCTTCATTGTATCAGAGGAAGTCTCTCTATATCTGCGGTTCATATTAGCAATCAAGCCATCAAAGGCAACAGGGTATACTCCCTTCCCACGTTGGCCCTCATAGTAAACATCAACCTCTTTGCCATTTGTTCCATAAATTAAAATCTTCTTTATTTTATCTGGGTAGTTCTCAAAAGGCGTATCCAAATCAAACTTATATTCCTTTGCAAGGGCTTGTAATATTGCATTAGTAAAACTGCCCTTAGTTGTAGAGGATTGCCAGCCCATCGCTATAATTGCACCTTTATTAATACTTAGGCTTTTATCTGGTATCATCAAATCAATATCAAATTCCATTTTATACCCTAATCCGAAACATGCTGGACAAGCTCCAAATGGATTATTAAAAGAAAAACTTCTTGGTTCTACTTCACTAATGCTAACACCACAATCAGGGCAAGAAAAACTCTGGCTGAAATTCATAGGCTCGCCTCCAATTACATCCACCACCATAAGACCCTCTGCCAGTGACAATACACTTTCAACGGAATCTGCAAGCCTTGATTCTATTCCTTCCTTAACTACCAATCGATCTACTACAATTTCAATATTATGTTTTATGTTCTTATCTAGTTGAATGTCTTCCGATAATTCATAGAGATTGCCATCAATGCGAACACGTACATATCCACTTCTCTTAGCACGTTCCAGAACCTTCGCATGCTCACCTTTTCTCCCACGTACTACAGGTGCCAGCAATTGTAATTTGGTTCCTTCTTCTATGCTCATAATGTGGTCTACCATTTGATCTACAGTCTGTTTAGAAATCTCACGTCCACATTTGGGGCAATGAGGGATACCAATTCTAGCATATAACAATCTAAAATAATCATATATTTCCGTAACCGTTCCTACCGTAGAACGAGGGTTACGGTTCGTTGATTTTTGATCAATAGAAATGGCAGGTGATAACCCATCGATTCTTTCAACATTTGGTTTCTCCATCTGTCCAAGAAATTGTCTAGCATAGGAAGACAAAGATTCCATATAACGACGCTGGCCTTCAGCATAAATGGTGTCAAAGGCTAGAGAAGACTTGCCTGATCCTGATACACCTGTCAGTACTACGAATTCATTTCTCGGAATATTCACATCAATATTCTTAAGATTGTGCTCGCAAGCACCTCTTATTTTAATATATTCTCTAGGACGCATTTTCTTAATTTCTTCCATATCTGTATACCTCATTCATTTATCTAATCATCTAGTTCTTCTAATTTTTTCTTTAGCTCTATCATCTTATCACGAAGCTCTGCAGCCGCCTCGAAGTCCAAATCTGCCGCCGCTTTTTTCATCTTTTTCTGAATCTCAGCTACAAATTTATCCAATTCTTTACGATCCATAGACTCTGGATCTTTTTCAAACTTCAGCTCTTCCTTTGCAATGGATTTTGATATGCTAATTAAATCACGAACTGCTTTTTTAATTGTTTGGGGTGTAATTCCATGAGCTTCATTGTATTTCGTTTGGATTTCACGACGCCTATCGGTTTCATCTAAGGCTATTCGCATAGAATCTGTAATCTTATCCGCATACATAATAACTCTTCCTTCTGAGTTACGAGCTGCACGTCCAACTGTCTGAATAAGAGAGGTGGCACTACGCAGAAATCCTTCTTTGTCTGCATCTAAAATAATGACTAAGGAAATCTCAGGTATATCCAAACCCTCTCGAAGTAAATTAATACCTACCAAAACATCAAATACATCTAGTCGCATATCACGAATGATTTCCGCTCTTTCTAAGGTATCTATGTCCGAATGAAGATATTTAATTCTAATACCTACTTCTCGCATATAATCCGTTAAGTCCTCTGCCATACGCTTTGTTAAAGTTGTAATTAATATTTTATTATTCTTAGCAGTTTCTTTTCTTACCTCAGCAATCAAATCATCAATCTGACCTTC
>CAZKGP010000092.1:1625-8142 GCA_964552225.1 uncultured Acetatifactor sp. | reverse complement strand
TGTAGTGCGTCACCCATTAGTACAAAAGATTGTGCAAGCATATGATGCTTTTGAAACAAAAGAAAAAAATAGAAATAGAGATAAGTATGGAAGACAATAAACAAAAATGGAGTATACTTTTTTTTATCCCAGAGTTATTTACATTTATAATTGCATTAGGTGAAATCTATTTTCTGGGTTATTTTATTCAAAAGGAACCAGAACAACTAATGAGAGTTTGTGTTATGGTCATATTAGGTATTGGTATTATAGGTTTCTTAATACGCAAGAATTATTTAAACAATTCTCTTGAATATGATAATGATAAAAATATTTTCAGATTTTGGGGGATATTTAATATATGCCTTATTATTGCAGGTGTATGTGTATTTATACCAGCAGAAGGCTGGCCATTTATGGTCATATTTATTATGCTCTCATTATTTAGTAATATGACAGTTGGTGTAGCATCTAGCTCAGTTTTATTGATGCTAACTGTTCTATTAGGTAGTGCAGAGATAAGTATATTTATGCTTTATTTTATGAGTGGAATTATGGCAGCAGCATTCTTCCACAAGTTAGACCATAATTTCAAAATTGCGATTCCACTGTGGGTATCTATTTTAACATTTTTGGTTTGTGAGATTGCGAATATTATATTATTTGCCAATCAGAAGCTGAACTTTGAGTTGTTTGTTATGCCAATTGCTAATGTGATTATCAGTAGTATTCTTTTGATAGGGATATTAAAGATTTTTTCCTCATGGGTTATTTATAAATACAGAGTAAAATATATGGAAATAACAGATCCAGAATGTGAATTGCTAACAACATTTAAGGAAAAAGCCAAACAAGAATATTACCAATGCATGCATACCGCATATTTTTGTGACCGAATTGCAAGAAAATTGGAGCTTGATTTTGATGCTGTCAAAACCGCAGGTTATTATCATAAAATTGGCTCGATTTTGGAATCTCCAAATGATTTTGAGCAGGTCAAACAATTATTTATAGAACAAGAATTTCCACCTGCATCACGCCAAATTTTAGAAGAATATTTGTCTAAAGAGATACCTATTACTAGTAAAGAAACGGCAGTTTTGCTATTTGCGGATGCTGTTACAGCAACTATAATGTATGTTTTCTCACAAGAAAAGGAAGGCAAAATAGAGGTACAGGATTATGACAAGCTTATTGAAACTGTGTTTCGTAAAAGGTTGGAAAGCAAGCTGCTAATACATTGTAATATATCGATGCAAGAGATTACCCTTATGAAAAAGATTTTTAAGGAGGAAAAACTATATTATGACTTTTTACGTTGAGAATGAAACAGATAAAACCTTTTCATTTGATGTAGAGGAGATTGTAAGAATTGTTGCAGAAGAAACACTAAATCGTGAAAACTGTCCTTATGAAACACAAGTCAATGTTTTACTGACAGATAATACAGGAATTCAGGAGTTTAATAGTGAATATCGAATGATAGATAGAGAAACGGATGTTTTATCTTTCCCGAATTTGGATTTTACACATCCTAGTGATTTTTCCATTGATGAAAGTAGAGAAGCAGACTACTTTGACCCAGATACGGGGGAACTGATTCTAGGAGATATTATTATTTCAGTAGAAAAGGTTGTGGAACAAGCTGAAAGCTATGGACATAGTGAAAAAAGAGAGTTTGCCTTTTTGGTAGCACACAGTATGCTTCATTTATGCGGGTACGACCACATGGAAGCGGAAGAGGCCCATACGATGGAAAGTAAGCAAGAAGACATATTAAGACACTTAGGAATCACACGAAACAACTTGTAAGTGTTGATAAACAGCAATTTGAGAGGGTACAATAGATGAAGCATGTAGAAGTGAAGAGAAAACAGATACAGATATTTTCCTATATCATTTGGCTAATTACATTATTGGTAGTATGTAAAATTGTGGGAAATGCTGGAATAGCATATTTTGTGGTAGCAGTTGAAGCTACAACGATTTTCCTTTTATTATTGAGTTATAGTGTACCAGATACACTAGGGAAAATTTTACGTAGCAGAAGTGCTAGAAATTTATATAAAAATGTTAAAAAGATACGTAAAAACATTTTAACGTTTCAATGCATTATAGCTACGATAGGAGCTGTAGCATTGTTTTTTCTATCTGATTTTTTGGCAAATGATATATTTAAAATGCCTTATAGCTCATACATTATTAAGATATTGTCTCCTATTGTATTGATTCGTACTATATGTGGTGTATTGAAGGGATTTTTTCAAGGAAGTGGTACGGAAATGCCAACTGTTGTGGTTGATGTACTTAGGCAAGTATTTACACTGGGATTTGGTATACTCTTTTGCAATATTTTAAAAACATATGGCGAGAAAGTTAGTGCATTATTACAAAATAATAATTTTACTGCAATGTATGGAATTATAGGTATTGCTTTAGCAATGCTTTTAACTGAGATTTTATTATTGCTATTTCTTTTCTTAATATATTTAGGTGGGAATCATAAGTCTAGCCACAAGTTAGATGGTTTAAATAAGACGGAAAGTTTTAGAGAATCAATAGGAATTTTTTATGGTAATATGAGTTTTTCTATTTTAAATTCATTGCTGGCCAGGTTGCCAATATGGTTGGGAGTTGTATTTTTTGTGAGGTCAGTGGAAGTTAATCAAATCCCTGAATATGGGATTTTCTATGGTAAATATTTAGTTTTGTGTGGATTTGCCATACTGCCTTTATGTGCAATGATGTTATCTATGTGTATAAGGATAGTTACTGATTTAAGAAAAGGGGAACATCATTTTGCTCGAAGTGAATTTCAAATTGCCTTACAGACTGGTTTTGTAAATACAGTTTTTGTATCTGCTTGGATGATTGCTGTAGCCAAACAAATAGCTGGTTTATTTGCAAAAGAGGATACAGTCTTATTGACCAAAATGATACAATCAGGTTCTTTTATAATAGTTTTTATTGTTTTATGTTATTTCTTTTTGCAGATACTAACATTAAACAAAAAAGATATGATAGTTCTATTTTCACTGGGATTCCTTAATGTTTTCTTTGTAATTAGTTTAACATTGTGCTTAAAAGTATGGAAATTTGGTGTTTTGTCAATGGTTTATGCTGGTGTTGCGGCAAGTTTTATTGTTTGCATAATGTTAGGATTTTTTGCTACTAAATATGTAAAGACTAATATTAATTTAATAAATTCCATTGTAATTCCTTTTGTAGCTGCTGGTGTTATTGGTGTTATAAATGGGTTGCTTAGTAAATTAGTAGGAACATATTTAGGCAACATAATAACAATTATAGTTACATATATAGTAGGTGCCATTCTCTATTGGGTGGTTCTATTATTAACCAAAAGCTATAAAGAACAAGACCTGCATTTAATTCCAGGAGGAAATGTAATACTAAAGTTTGGACAACTATTCCATATAATTGAATAAAAAAATAAAAATTGCTGATACTGAATATTATGAAACAGATTATTCCAATATCGTTTAAGATGCTACAGGCTATAGTAAAGCAGAATGCGAGGAAATATGAAATTTGTAAAAAGTATCAGTTTATTTTTGATTTATCCAGTGGTAATGTTAGGTATTGGCTTTTTTAGTGGAATTATGTTTGTAAATTATTTTTATCCAGGGCAAGCCAAACAACAGCAACAACAATATGAACTTATAGATAATCCTGAGACGATAACTCAGGACTGGCAAAATGCTGTAATTGATAAAATAAAAGAAGAAGAAACTCCGCTATATAAAGAATCTGTAGTTGCTGATAATAGTGAGAAGGAATCAGAAGATTTATTAAATGTTATAGCCGTATCAGAGAAATTAAATGCAGATACAAAATATGTATTAGAAGAAACCGATATGTATAACAAATCAGTAGTAGAGATTGTGTCTAAGGTACCAGCCAAATATCTTGGTATGGATAGGGAGCAATTTTTAGAAGCAATGGGAGAGTATGAGACATTCCCGCCACTTTCCGAATTGGAGCGTGGATTTGTGGATTTAGAGGTACTTTCATTTTCCTCTGAAAAAGTGGTAATACAGATGAATTATGAATATACCCAACCTAGTGAAAGTTTTTATTTGATGGTAGAGAATAACTATATAGTAGTTTATTTAGATGATAAGGAAACCGTATATATGTATACGGACATTTTGTTAACGGAACTTCCAGATCGTATACAACAGGATGTGATAAATGTAATGTTTGTTCCAGATGAAGAAAATTTGTATGATTTTTTGGAGACATATTCTAGTTAATTTGAGTTTAATAAGTTAGATATTAGAGGTGACAAATACAGATGAAAAATAATAGAATTGCCATAATCGGTGGCGGTGCATCGGGAATGATGGCAGCAATTACTGCAGCAAGAGCAGGAAGTACTGTTGTTATATATGAGAGAAATGACCGTATAGGTAAGAAAATATTAGCTACAGGAAATGGAAAGTGTAATCTAGGTAATAAAGACTTAACCGTAGATTTATATTATGGCGGCAGTAGCGAGTTTATTGAGAAAAGCCTGAGACAATTTGGTGTAAATGATACGATTGATTTTTTTCAAAGTATTGGACTTATGATCAAAGAAAAAAACGGATATTTATATCCACTAAGTGAACAAGCTTCTGGAGTATTGGATGTGTTGCGTGGAGAAATACAGGCACTTGGCATTAAAGTGGTGACAGAAGCAAAAGTAAATATGCTGTGTTCCAAAGAAACAGATAAATGGGAAATTGGCTATCAGAATATAAAAGAAGTATTTGATAAAGTAATTATTGCTTGTGGAAGTAAAGCAACACCCAAAACAGGTTCAGATGGTAGCGGATATAAGTTGGCTAATCAACTTGGAATCCAGATAATACCTACCGTTCCCGCACTAGTACAACTTCATTGTAGTGAGGAATATTGCAAGATGATAGCTGGTGTTAGATGTGATGCCCAGATAAGGCTTTTTAATATAAAGGATAAGAGTAAAGAATTAGCTAGAGAAAGAGGAGAGCTGCAGTTAACAGAGTATGGAATATCTGGAATTCCCATATTCCAGCTTAGCAGAATTGCTAATTACTGTTTACGAGATAAAGAAGACCTGATAGCAGTAATTGATTTTTTGCCAGATTATTCTAAGGAAGAATTTCAAACCTATTGTGAAAACAGAATATCATTGGCTAAGGACAAAACAGTAGAAGAGTTCTTCGCTGGCATGTTACATAAGAAGCTTATGACTCTTTTTATAAAGCTTTCTGGATTAAAAACCAATACCTTAATGAAAGATGCAGATAAAGAATGCATAAAACAAGTATTTGATTTATGTAAAACATTCTGTTTACATGTAGTGGGAAGCAATTCTTATGACAATGCCCAAGTATGCGCTGGTGGCGTGTCTTTAGATGAAATTACTAGTGATATGGAAATAAAAAAGGCAAAAGGAATTTATTTTGTGGGAGAAGTGCTGGATGTAGATGGCAGATGCGGCGGTTATAATCTGCAATGGGCATGGACAAGTGGGTATATTGCAGGGATGGCTGCAGCAAAAGTAAATTAATGTTATTGAAGGAGTACCACATGATTCGAATGAACCAAATTAAGATGAAGCCAGGACATACCATGCTTCAATTAAAACAAAAGATAATTCAGGTATTACATATAAAAGAAGATGAAATACTATCATTTTCCATAGTACGTCAATCTATTGATGCTAGGAAAAAACCTGATATCTTTTATAATTATGTTATTGATGTAAATATAAAAGAAGAACAAAAAAAAATAAAACGACTAAAATCTAAGCAGATTAATCTTGTGACCCCTGTAAAGTATCAATTCCCAAAGTGTGGGGATAAGAAATTGATACATTCTCCAGTTATTATAGGAAGTGGACCAGCAGGATTATTTTGCGGTTATTTTTTGGCACGGCAAGGATATCGTCCTATTTTATTGGAGCGAGGATGTAATGTAGATGAGCGTATTCAATTAGTGGAGCGTTTTTGGGAAACTGGAGTTCTGGATTCTAATACCAATGTACAATTTGGAGAAGGTGGCGCAGGAACTTTTTCCGATGGTAAGCTTAACACATTGGTAAAAGAAAAAGAGGGACGTAATAAAGAGGTATTACAGACCTTTGTACAGTTTGGAGCTAAGGAAAGTATTATATACGATGCAAAACCTCATATTGGAACAGATGTATTATGTAATGTAGTAAAGGAGATCCGTAAGGAAATTATCCGTTTGGGAGGACAAGTACGCTTTCAAAGTGAGATGACTGATGTATTAATAGAAGGCGGGCAGGTAACTGGTATTATGATTAATGACAAAGAAACCTTGCTTTGCGAACAACTAGTACTAGCAATCGGCCATAGTGCAAGGGACACATTTTCCATGCTTTATGAGAAAAAGATTCCTATGGAGTCAAAGTCTTTTGCAGTAGGATTGCGAGTGGAACATCCCCAAACAACCATTAATATGAGTCAGTATGGTATGGAGGAATCCAAGGAGCTGGGGGCAGCGCCTTATAAGTTGGCGGCACAAACTT
>CAZKGP010000092.1:0-1615 GCA_964552225.1 uncultured Acetatifactor sp. | reverse complement strand
CTATTCTTTTTGTATGTGTCCAGGAGGATATGTAGTAAACGCATCGTCGGAGCCAGGAAGACTTGCTGTAAATGGTATGAGTTATAGCGGGCGAGATGGTAAAAATGCAAATAGTGCTATTATTGTTGCAGTTTCGCCGGAAGATTATGAGTCAGAGCATCCACTGGCAGGAATCGAATTTCAGAGAAGGCTTGAAGAAAAAGCATATCAATTAGGGAATGGGAAAATCCCCGTTCAAACTTATGGAAGATTTAAAGAGTGCGTGGAAAAAGGACAAGCTGAAAAAGAATTGTCAACAGATAATAGAATGCAGCCTATGTTTGAACGTGTAAGCCCTTCTTCAAAAGGAGGATATATTTATGCAGATGTAAGCCGCATTATGCCAACAGACTGTAATCGTGCTTTTGTAGAGGGAATGGAGCAGTTTGGTAAAGTGATAGAAGGGTTTAATGGGGAAGATGTGTTACTTTCTGGAGTGGAAAGCAGAACCTCTTCACCAGTCAGACTTCCAAGAGATACTAATTTGGAATCAGCTATTAAAGGAATTTATCCTTGTGGAGAAGGTGCTGGATATGCTGGTGGAATTACTTCTGCAGCAATGGATGGAATTCGTGTAGCAGAAGTTATTGCAAAAGAGTTTGCTCCATTGACGTAGTACAGAAAATGAAGTAGAATATATGCATTATTTATGGATCTAGTCAGTATACTGATTAGATATAGAAGGGATGCATATGATGAATCAATATCGTAATATATTAAAGGATAAAAAGAGGATTGTAATAAAGATTGGCTCATCCTCCTTACAACATAAGGAAACAGGGGATCTGGATTATATTAGACTAGAAAAATTAGTTAGAGAATTATGTGATTTGAGAAACCAAGGTAAGGATGTTGTATTAGTAACATCAGGAGCTATGGCAGTTGGTAAAAAGACATTTCACCTCAAAGAAATTAAGGCAGATACTCAATCTGATGAAATGGCAATTAAGCAGGCTTGTTCAGCTGTTGGGCAGGCTAGACTGATGATGACATATCAGAAGATTTTTTCAGAGTATAATCAAGTTGCAGCACAAATATTAATGACAAAGAATACAGTTTTAGATAATTTAAGTAGATATAATGCTCATAATACTTTTTTTCAATTATTTAAAATGGGAGTGATACCAGTAGTAAATGAGAATGATACCGTTGCAACCTATGAAATTGAAATAGGAGACAATGATACTCTTTCTGCAATAGTAGCTTCTTTAGTAGAAGCAGACTTGCTAATACTGTTATCAGATATTGACGGACTGTTTACAGATGATCCCCGTACGAATCCTAACGCAGAATTTATTGAATGTGTAGAGAACCTTGACGATGAATGTATGAATATGGGGAAAGCTAGTACTGGAAGCAGTGTGGGAACAGGTGGAATGAACACCAAATTAATTGCAGCACAGATTGCAACTAACTCTAATATTGATATGGTCATTGCTAATAGCAAAGATCTTGGCGTAATTCATCGTATTATGGATGGTAAGAATGTGGGAACTCTTTTCGTAGGACATGAAAATGAAGGATTTGATTTAACTGGATTTATTGAAAATATTCATAAATAGTATAAGAAAAGGAA
>CAZKGP010000091.1:0-8222 GCA_964552225.1 uncultured Acetatifactor sp. | reverse complement strand
TAGGATTAGATATTCTGGATGATTGGACATTTACATCAGAAGGTTTGATTTCTAACAAAGCATCTTTGAAAATAGTTTGCCACTTATCGGAAACAAAATTTATTCTCTATGCAGCACCTTTGGAGTTACAATGGGAGCAGACAGAAGAAGAGTTGACGGAAATGGAATTCCAAGAAGCCTCTTTTTATCTTACCGCGGAATAAATGAAATAGATTGTTACAACTAGGATACAACCCTGTGTTACGGTATAGAACGTAATATAGGGTTGTTTTAAAATACAAAAAAGGAAAAGGAATCATAGTATGAAGCAAAGAATGAAATTAAGAATTTTTTTATGTTTAGGAATGTTGTTGGGATTTAGTATTGGACTGGTGGGATGTAATTCCGCTGCTCCTTTTGAATTGAGTACAGTCAGTAAAACAGAGCTTCCCATGGGTTCTAATATGAGCAATGGAGAAGATGTTGGGACAAGTGGAGTACTTACAGCAAGTGAGTGAGCAGGGGTACAATATTTTGATAATACCCTTGAAGGCTTTTCACAAGAACAAGGATATTATAGGGTGGTAAACAACAATGATGATAGCAATTCTACTCGCATCAGCTACATTGATTATAAAAGTAAGGTTGAAATCCCACTTTGTAATCAACCCCAATGTAGCCATGACACAGAAAAATGCCAGGCAATGTTTTATGGGAACGAATATATGAATAGCCAAATTTTCCCCTTGGGAGACAAAATATATGTTTTGGCAAGTAAGGATGCAGTAACAGAGGATGTGGGCAGTGAGAATGGTGAAATTGAGAATGGATTTGGATTACAGCTTCAACTTGTAACATATTCTACGGCTTTATATGAAATGAATAAGGATGGTACTAATCGGACTGAAATACTGGAAATCGGAGCTGAATATGAGGTGCATAATGTCATTGTTAGTGGATATGGTAAAATATTACTTTCAGCAGTCAAGCTGATACCTGATACTGTAGTAGCGGAACCGGTTATTTTACAGGTGGATGTATCATCTAGAGAATTGTCTGAATTAAAGATACAGGGAAATATGCATGGCGTTGTAGGGGATAGTGTGGTTATCAGTCAGACAGGTTATGGAGACCTGACGGGTATGAGTGATTCAGAGGCTATGTCCGCCATTAATAAGTCCACTAGTAAGATTGTTACTTATAATATAAAGACTGGAGAAATCAAAGAACATGGTGAAGTACCCGGTAATAATTATTTAATAGATAGTTATGTATACAATCATAGGTTTATTTATACTCCTTGCAAGAATGCTATTTATTATATAGATTTGGATACCAATGAGTCAGGAACCATTGTAGAGCAACTGTCAGGCAGATTTTTTACTGTATCCAAGGGAGACGGCAAGATAGTATGTGCCTTCGATGACGGCGCAGATGTAAATGCAAAGACCACTCATTTTCTCATGGTAGATTGTGATACAGGAGAAACATCTGATTTTACTCTATTTACCCGCCAGTCTGTTGACAAACATGGAGTGGCAATATTAGGAGCGTCAGATACCCAGTATCTTGTTAAATCTGATTTGATAGAAAAAGAGGAATATATAGAGTGGGTAGGGGTCAATCAGGTAAACTTGATAGGGGAAGGCTTTTCTTTAATCAATAAGGAAGATTATTGGGCTTCTAAGGATAATTATGAGCCAATTACTACCTTAGAATAGTATTTGGGAAGGTATGGTTATTAGTATGCTTGAAATCAAAGGAGTTTCTAAAAATTATGGTGAGAAGGAAGCCCTTCATCATATTGACCTGCAGTTTTCAGAAGGGGTATATGCTCTACTTGGACCCAATGGTGCGGGTAAATCTACCCTTATGAAAATAATTACAGACAGTCTTCTGCCTACTGCGGGTAATGTATTGTGGAATGGTGAGTCTATCTTAGAGATGAAAAACAGGTACAAAGAAATATTAGGTTACATGCCTCAGCAACAAGGAATGTATGATGAATTCACAGGACGCTTGTTTTTGAATTATATAGGAGTTCTTAAGAATATTCCTAAAAATAAAATGGCGGAAGAGATTGAGAAAGTAGCGGCGTTTGTTAATCTAACGGAAGTGATAGATAAACCGGTAGGAACATATTCCGGAGGAATGAAACAAAGAATCATGATGGCGCAATCAATCATGAATGCACCAAGGCTTTTAATTATGGATGAGCCTACAGCTGGCTTAGACCCCATAGAACGTGTGAGAACCAGAAATCTGATTCAGCAATTGTCCAAGGAGAGTATTGTTTTAGTAGCGACCCATGTTGTATCTGATATAGAATCCATTGCAAAAGAGGTAATTATAATCAATAAAGGGAAGATTGCTGCCAAGGGCTCGCCGCAAAGTCTGATAGAGGAGTATGCGCCTCAGGGCGGATTGGAAGAGGTGTATGTTAAGATATTTGGAGAGATAAATGTAATATGAAAATAGTAAAATTTGAACTACATAAAATATGGAATAAGAAATATATCATTCTCATAGTAACCGTCTTTTTAATGTTGAACATGCTCTCTATGTGGTATCTTCAAAATGCCAGAGAGCTTCCGTCGCATACTTTTTATAAGGAAATAGAGGAAACATTAAGTGGAATGGAGGAAGATGAAAAGGGCGAATACTTAAGAAATAAGGCGCAAATAGCTTTTCACAGTACCCAAAATCCTGAGGATACAGAAGGTATATTTTTTCAAGAGTTGTATCAGGACTGGAAGGAGGCATTTGAATATGATATTCATTTGAAACAGATAGAAGCAGATGCCAAGCTATTAACCTCTATTTCAATCTTCCAACCAAAAGATAATCTTAGTTTTTCCTTCCGTAATATACAAAAAACAGCCAAAGACTATAGTGTGTTGCAAGGTAATATCATACCTTATGTGTTATCAGAGGGGGTAAGCGCATCAATCAATGCACCATTGACAGACGCCTTATTAGTTTGTCTTTCCTTTATTTTTGCATTAATTTTAATCTTTCAGGAAAAGAAAAAAGGGTTGATATCTGTGCTTAGAGCAACACCCAAAGGGAGAAAAGAGCTTGTCATTGGTAAATTAGGTGCTTTGGGAATTGTGTTATTTTTGATGGTAACCTTACTATATGCAGGCAATTTTATCTATGGAGTCCTGCGCTATGGTTGGACAGATATAAATATGCCCATACAAGCCCTGAGAGGATTCAAGAATTGCCCTCTGTCTATTAATATCCAACAATTTCTAATTCTGTTTATTGTGATGAAATGGCTAGCAGTTTATGCATTTTCCTGCATTATTGTGTTAGTCACTATACATGCCAGAAATGCAGCTACGGGATTCTTTGTGTGTGCCTTCCTATATGGTGTTTCATATGCAATGATGAGATATATCCCTTTTATTTCGCCTTTGGGTCTGCTGCGTTATATGAATCCTGTGGGTATTATGGATACCACTGGAATCTGGAGTGAATACTATAATCTTAATGTAGCGGGGTTTCCTATGGGAATGCAGAGCTTTGTTGTACTGTTTACATTAATGATAGCCGTAGTCTTTATTTTTTTCAGTATTCTTAGCTTTCATAGAAAAAGAAATTGGGAGACCAATGAATTCTTTCTAACTGGCAAGATGAAAAAAGGTTTTATAGGTAGAAACGTACATTCTCAGCTTATGTTTGAGTTATACAAATTACTAATTGTGAATAAAGGACTTTGGATTCTTCTTCTCTATGGAGCCTGTGCTGTGGCTCTGTTTCCCTCTTTTGTTCCTGAGCTTTCGCTGGAACAGAAGCAATTAAAATCCTATATGACCACCCTTCATGGCGAACTGAATGATGAAAAATTAGAATTCATAAAACAGGAAGAAGAGCTTATAGAGGAAGCCCATGTAAAAATAGATTGGATTATGAAACAAGTGGAAGATGAAAAGATAACGAAGCAGGGAGCCCAAGACTGGTCTAGTAAATACACTGCAATACTACTACGGGAACCTATTTTTTTAGTAGTAAAAGAGAGAGTGGATTATGTACACCAGCATTCCGACACACAGCTTTTATTTGAGGATGGTTTTGTACAGTTGATAAGCAAATCTGGAAATCCTATTATTCTCCTTATTACTTTGACAACATTTATTCTGCTTTTTGGGGAGTATTTTTCCATGGAATATCAATCGGGTATGATTCCTATCCTGTGGGCGGCACCAAATGGAAGAAGAAAAACAGTTACCATAAAAATAAAATGCACAATACTGGTAATAAGTGTTATTACCATGATTTCCCTTCTTAGCGTCCTACTTCCGATTATGGATACTTATGGACTTACAGGAATCATGTACTCTATCAGAAGTATTTCCAGTTTTAGGGAATTACCATGGAATCTGCCGATTATAGTTATCCTCCTGCTTCATTATATTTCTCAGGTTTTGGCTAATCTAATTGGTACGATTATTATTTTAGCTATGTCAAACAGACTGCGTAGGAGTGTGGGAGCAATATCAGCATCCGTAGTAATTTTGATATTACCCATTGCACTCAGCCTTATGAAAATACCTTTGGTAAGTTATCTTAGTTTGCATCCTATTTATAATTTTGCTTCTTATATCATACTTCCTAATAATCGCTTTATTGTGTTTCTGTTCTTGGGAATATGGTTTGCTGTAGGAGGGATGCTTTTGTATCTTATTTTTGCTGGTTTTGGTTCTTGGGATAGGCATAAGTTTTCTTTATTTAATAAAGGTAAAAGTTGCTAATTTAGTACCAGTAATGTATAATATTTGACGATGCATTAAGCCGCAAATTGGTAGTATAAAGGAGAACTGATATGAACGCACAGTTAGAGCATGCAAAAGAAAAAGTGAAAAAATTTGGACAGGAACATGTTTTGAAATACTATGATGAATTAGATGATGTTCAGAAGAAGGAATTGCTAGATCAGATAGAAGCAACAGATATGACAATTTTGGAACAATGCAAGAATCTTGATTCACTTGCTCAAAAAGGTACAATTACACCATTGGCAGCTATGGAGCTTGATGAAATAAATGCCAAGTTTGATAGCTTTACGGCAACAGGCTTAGAGGCCATTCGCGGTGGTAAAGTAGGAGCTGTTTTATTAGCAGGTGGTATGGGAACACGTCTCGGTTCAGACCAGCCCAAGGGCATGTACAACGTAGGTTTAACCAAAGAACTTTATATTTTTGAATGTTTAATTAATAATATGCTTGATGTAGTACGTCAGGCAGATGCATGGATACATTTATTCGTTATGACGAGTGATAAGAATCATGAAGCAACGACACAATTTTTACAAGAAAAGAAATTTTTTGGTTATAATTCAGAATATATTCATTTCTTTAAACAAGAAATGGCAGCAGCAACTGACTATAATGGAAAGATTTATTTAGAAGAAAAGGGTAAGTTATCTGCTTCACCTAATGGAAATGGTGGCTGGTTTATTTCCATGAAAAACAACGGTTTATTAGACATTGTCAAAGAAAGTGGAATTGAGTGGATTAATGTGTTTGCAGTAGATAACGTATTGCAACGTATTGCAGATCCTTGTTTTATTGGTGCTACCATACAAAAAGAATGTATTGTCGGTGCTAAAGTAGTTCGTAAGAATGCACCAGATGAAAAGGTTGGTGTAATGTGTCTAGAGGATGGTAAGCCATCTATTGTAGAATATTATGAATTAACAGAAGAGTTAATGACAGCCAAGGATGAAAAAGGTAACCCAGCATATAACTTTGGTGTTATTTTAAACTATTTATTCAGAGTAGCTGAATTAGAGAAAATGATGGAAGGTCTTCCATTACATATTGTAGAGAAGAAAATTCCATATTTAGATGAAACAGGAACATTAATACAGCCAGATAATCCCAATGGATATAAGTTTGAAAGCCTTGTTTTGGACATGATTCATCAATTGGATACTTGTTTGCCATTTGAAGTTGAACGTAACAGTGAGTTTGCTCCAATTAAGAACAAAACAGGTGTTGACTCTGTTGATAGTGCTCGGGCATTATTACAGGAAAATGGTGTAACATTATAATTAAAGTATAGTAGTTAACATTTCGACAGTTAAAAGTAACATTACAGCATTGAAGCAAAATGCCTGATGGTAGTACAATTAGATTATAAAAGTGTACGCTTTATCATCAAAATATAAAAGAAAGAGTCAACATAAAGGAGGATTTATTATGTCCATTTTAGTAACAGGCGGTGCTGGATTTATTGGTAGTCACACTGTTGTAGAACTTCAAGCAGCAGGCTATGACGTAGTGGTTTTGGATAACTTAAGTAATTCTAGTGAGAAGTCTTTAGAAAGAGTTGAGAAAATTACTGGTAAGAAAGTTCCTTTCTATCAAGCTGATATTTTAGATAGAGAAGCTTTAGAGAATGTATTTTCAAAAGAAAAAATTGAAGCAGTCATTCATTTTGCAGGACTAAAAGCAGTAGGTGAATCGGTACAAAAGCCTTGGGAATATTATGAGAATAATATTGCAGGAACGTTAACATTAACAGATGTAATGAGAAAACACGGTGTAAAAAATATAATATTTTCATCTAGTGCGACTGTATATGGAGACCCTGCATTTGTTCCTATTACAGAAGAATGTCCAAAGGGACAATGTACAAACCCTTATGGCTGGACCAAATCTATGTTAGAGCAAATTTTAAGTGATATGCAATTTGCAGATAAAGAATGGAATGTAATTTTACTTCGTTATTTCAATCCAATTGGTGCACATAAATCTGGAACCATGGGAGAGAATCCAAACGGTATTCCTAATAACCTAATGCCATATATTACACAAGTGGCAGTAGGTAAATTAAAGGAGTTGGGAGTATTTGGCGATGATTATGATACTCCAGACGGAACCGGAGTACGTGATTACATTCATGTAGTTGACTTGGCATGTGGACACGTTAAAGCTTTGAAGAAAATCGAAGAAAAAGCTGGCTTAAAGATTTACAATTTAGGAACTGGCGTAGGGTACAGCGTTCTAGATATTGTTATAAATTTTGAAGAAGCAACAGGCGTAACTATCCCTTATGTAATTAAGGAACGTCGTGCAGGTGATATAGCATCTTGCTACTCTGATGCAGCAAAAGCCAAAGAAGAACTTGGCTGGGAAGCACAATACGGCATCAAAGAAATGTGTGAAGACTCCTGGAGATGGCAGAAAAACAATCCCAACGGATATGAATAAATACTAAAAAAGAAGAGGAAATCCTCTTCTTTTTTTAAGCTACGTACAAATACATAAAAATAAAGTGACAAACGCTCCCCCCCATTACAAATAAATGGAATACTTCATGGGAACCAAATGATTTATGCTTAGAATTGAAAATCGGCAATTTTAAGGCATAAATAATGCCACCGATTGTATAAATAATACCACCAGCCAATAACCAACCGAAGGCAGCAACTGGAAGTGTTGCTGATAACTCGCCAAAAACTAAGATACAAACCCAGCCCATAGCGATATAAATCACTGATGAGAACCATTTCGGACAAGTTACCCAAAATGCTTTAATTAACATACCTACAATTGCAATTCCCCAAACCAAAGCTAGTAAAGAGTAGCCTTGATCACCACCTAACACAATAAGGCAGATGGGTGTATAAGAGCCAGCTATAAGCACAAAAATCATCATATGGTCCATCTTTTTAAAAAACTTAAGTTTATGTCCAGAGAAATTAACCGAATGATACATTGTGCTTGCTCCATATAATAAAATCATACTACCAATAAAAATAAGCATAGCAAGAAATGTATTATTATCTGTTCCTGTGGCGGCTTTTACCAATAATGGCACTGCTGCAAAAACAGCCATCATCATTCCTATAAAATGTGTAATTGCACTACCTGGTTCTCTAATTGTTATCTGCATAATATTACCTCCCTGATGCCAAATTAATTTTATTTTTATTTGTTAATATGTTTCCCTGTTTTTTATAAATAATGCAAAAATAAATAATGAAAATCACCAAAGATGTTTCAAAAATACAAGACGTAGTTTTGAAAACTATGTGATGTAATAAAAGTCTATACCTACTGGCAATAAAAGTCAATACTTTTTCAAAACAAATTTGAAACTCAAACTAAAATTCCCCTATATTCCTTAGAATAAAAAAAGATGCGGCATCAAATGCCACATCCTGAATAATATATTTTAATCTTCTTCAATTACATGAATCTCTAAGTAATCAAAATTTATTTCTTCTATAA
>CAZKGP010000090.1:0-8250 GCA_964552225.1 uncultured Acetatifactor sp. | reverse complement strand
ATAAATATACAAAAATGACTTGCGTTTGTTGTTATTATTCATTATGATAATATTTGTACTATAAAACGGCTAAAGTATCAACGCTGTTATGTATTAAAGTTACGAATGAAAGGTATGGTTTTTAATATGAATATTGCAGGATTGGTAGTTTCTTTGCAAGGAGCTGTTTCACAGGGAATTCTCTGGGGCATTATGACGTTGGGAGTATACATTACTTATAAAATCTTGAATATTGCAGATTTAACAGTCGATGGAAGCTTTGCATTAGGTGGTTGTGTATGTGCAGTGCTGATTTCTGTTGGCGGATGGAATCCATTATTCGCAGTTACAGCAGGAATGTGTGCAGGTGTGTTAGCTGGGCTTGTTACAGGGATATTACATACTGTGTTTGAAATACCAGCTATTTTGGCAGGTATATTAACACAACTAAGTTTATGGTCAATTAATTTAAGAGTAATGGGGAAAAGTAATATATCATTAGGAAAATTTGATAATATTTTCTCTTTATTTACTGATTTTACTGGATTAACATCATACTGGTCCATGATTATATTGGGATTTGTAATTGCAGTATTGGTAATTTCTTTAGTATATTGTTTTTTTGGAACAGAATTGGGCGCAGCTTTGCGTGCTACAGGAGATAACCCAGAGATGATAAGCGCGCTTGGTGGTAATATCAAAGTAACTAAGACCATTGCACTTAGCTTAAGTAACGGACTAGTTGGTTTGGCAGGTGGATTGGTATGTCAGCAACAAAAATATGCAGATATCGGGATGGGAACTGGAGCAATTGTAGTTGGTCTGGCTGCCATTGTAATTGGGGAAGTGATTTTCTCAAAAGGGAAATCTTTTTATAGCAAATTAGTTTCAGCAGTTGTTGGAAGTATTATTTATTTTATTATTCGAGCAGTTGTTCTAAGATTAGGCATTATTGATGCCAATGATATGAAACTATTTACTGCAGTTCTAGTAGTTATTGCCCTAAGCATTCCTTTCTTAATGAACAAGTATCGTATGAATAAAGAGTATGTTCAAGATGGAGGTAGCAACTAATGTTAAAAGTTAAAAATGTTTATAAAACCTTCAATAAAGGAACAATCAATGAGAAAAAAGCATTGGATGGAATTAATTTAGAATTAAACGATGGTGATTTTGTTACTATTATTGGTGGTAATGGTGCTGGAAAATCTACAGTTCTTAATATGATTGCAGGGGTATATCCCATTGATGCAGGTATGATAACCATTGATGATATTATTTTTTCTAAAGACGGCGAAGATAATGCTGTTGAGGTGAATATTTCAAGAATGCAGGAGCATGCCAGAGCAAAATATTTAGGAAGAGTGTTTCAGGACCCTATGAAAGGAACTGCAGCTGGTATGGAAATCCAAGAAAATCTTGCATTGGCATATCGTAGGGGAAAAAGCAGATCTCTTCGTTGGGGAATTACAAAAGACGAAAAAGAATTATTTTATGAAAGATTAAAGATATTAGGTCTGGGGTTAGAAGAACGAATGTCAACAAAAGTAGGTTTGTTATCAGGTGGCCAACGTCAAGCGCTTACCTTATTAATGGCTACATTGCAAAAACCCAGACTATTAATGCTAGATGAACATACTGCCGCATTAGATCCTAAAACGGCAAAAACTGTTTTAGAATTAACAGAGAAAATGATAGAAGAGTATCATTTATCAGCCATGATGGTGACTCATAATATGAAGGATGCAATTCGTCTAGGAAATCGTCTTATTATGATGCATGGCGGAAAAATCATATATGATGTGTCGGGCGAAGAAAAGAGTGCTTTAAAGGTTAGTGATTTATTGAAACGATTTGAAGAAGCTAGCGGTGAAGAGTTTGCAAATGATAGGATGATATTAACGTAAAAGATATAGTTTGGTAAATTTTTGACGAAAAAATGAAAAAACACTGGATTTTTGACTAAAAATATGAGAGAATGTACACGACGATTATGGCATTTCATAATCCCACAGATTTGAAAGGAGATTCCACATGATTTATTCAAAGGAAGTTGAAGAAATGTGTTCAGTAGCACAAGGGGTAACCCATGGTTGTGCTCCTATCCCAGAAGAAGCAAAATGGGTAAAAGCCAAAGAGGTTAAAGATATTTCAGGTCTTACTCACGGTATTGGTTGGTGTGCGCCACAACAGGGTGCATGTAAATTAACTCTTAATGTTAAAGAAGGTATTATTGAAGAGGCATTAATTGAAACAATTGGTTGTTCAGGCATGACTCATTCAGCGGCTATGGCTTCTGAAATTTTGCCAGGAAGAACATTGTTAGAAGCATTAAACACAGACCTTGTTTGTGATGCTATTAATACAGCAATGAGAGAGTTATTCTTGCAAATCGTATATGGCCGTACACAAAGTGCTTTTTCAGAAGATGGATTGCCTGTTGGTGCTGGTTTGGAAGATTTAGGAAAAGGCTTAAGAAGCCAAGTTGGTACAATGTATGGTACCTTGAAAAAAGGTCCTCGTTATTTGGAAATGGCAGAAGGATATATTACCGAAATTGGTTTAGATAAAGACAACCAAATTATAGGATATCGTTTTGTAAGCTTAGGTCAAATGACAGACTTCATTCAAAAAGGTGATGATCCTAATACTGCATGGGAAAAATCTAAGGGCCAATACGGTCGTGTAGAAGATGCTGTTAAGATTATTGACCCAAGACACGAATAAAAAGGTAGGAGGACGCTAAAATGGCATTATTTGAATCATATGAAAGAAGAATTGATAAAATTAATTCTGTATTAAACAGCTATGGTATCGCTTCTATCGAAGAAGCAGAGAAGATTACAAAAGACGCTGGTCTTGATGTATATAACCAGATTAAAGACATTCAGCCAATTTGTTTTGAAAATGCATGTTGGGCATACATAGTAGGTGCAGCAATTGCAATTAAACAAGATTGTAGAAGAGCAGCAGATGCAGCAGCTGCAATCGGAGAAGGTCTACAATCATTTTGTATCCCTGGTTCTGTTGCTGATACACGTAAAGTTGGTATTGGTCATGGTAACTTAGGTAAAATGTTATTAGAAGAAGAAACAGAGTGCTTTTGCTTCTTGGCAGGTCATGAATCTTTTGCAGCAGCAGAAGGTGCAATTGGTATAGCAGAGAAAGCAAATAAAGTTCGTAAAAAAACATTACGTGTTATTTTGAACGGACTTGGAAAAGATGCAGCTCAAGTTATTTCTCGTATTAACGGATTTACATTTGTTGAGACTGAATTTGATCCATATACCAATGAAGTGAAAGAAGTATTCCGCAAATCATACTCAGAAGGACTTCGTGCAAAAGTAAATTGCTACGGTTCTAATGATGTTTGTGAAGGTGTTGCAATTATGCATAAAGAGGGCGTAGATGTTTCAATTACAGGTAACTCTACTAACCCAACAAGATTCCAACATCCAGTTGCAGGAACATACAAAAAAGAATGTTTAGAGCAAGGCAAAAAATATTTCTCAGTAGCTTCAGGTGGTGGTACTGGACGTACCTTACATCCAGACAACATGGCCGCAGGTCCAGCATCTTATGGTATGACTGATACTATGGGACGCATGCATTCAGATGCACAGTTTGCAGGTTCTTCATCTGTTCCTGCTCACGTGGAAATGATGGGACTTATTGGTGCTGGTAACAACCCTATGGTTGGTATGACTGTAGCAGTAGCAGTTTCGATTGAAGAAGCAGCTAGCGCTGGTAAATTCTAAATAATTAATATTAATAAATAGCGTACATTTGTAATAATGGACGCTATTTATAATATAATACTATGTGATGTTCTTTAAATATTTTCATTACATAGTATTAATAATTTCTAGAGGGAGGGATAAGATATGTATTTCTGTAAGAACTGTGGTGAACCATATGTAGCAGATGAAGCTATTATGTGTGTAAAATGCGGCGTTGGAAAAGGACAAGGCAGTAATTATTGTCATAATTGTGCCAAACCCATTGCACCCAATTCAACTGTATGTTTGAATTGTGGCGTACCAAATGCTTTACCAGTTCCAACAAGTGCTAAATCTAGACTTGCAGCAGGATTGTTTGGAATTTTCTTAGGTTATTTTGGTGTACATAATTTTTATTTGGGTTACACAACAAAAGCTATTGTGCAACTAGTTTTAACTATTGTCGGTATTGTAACAAGCTGTCTTTTTATTGGAATAGTAATAATCATTGGCGTGGAAATTTGGGGACTAGCCGAAGGCATCATGATACTTGCAGGCAAAATCAATTCCGATGGCAATGGAGTACCGCTTAAGGATTAATTATATAATAAAATTAAAATAAAAATTAAAGGAGTAATTTTATGGACAATCAAAATTTTCAAAATTCAAACTATCAGGACAATACTACAAATATGCAGTATCAGCCAACACCACCAAGTTATCAAGAAAATGAACCAAAGGGAACGAA
The DNA here is from genome assembly GCA_964552225.1 of uncultured Acetatifactor sp. GTDB lineage: Bacteria > Bacillota > Clostridia > Lachnospirales > Lachnospiraceae > Acetatifactor. The sequence continues at coordinate 3,804 of CAZKGP010000090.1, read as the reverse complement.
TGTTCTTGCGATTCTAGGATTGGTTTTTGGTATTTTATCTATACTTGCTTGCTGTTTTTGGTATATTGCATTAATTTTAGGTATAGTAGGTCTTGTTTGTTCTATAGCATCTAAGAAGCACAGCAAAACTGGATTAGCGACAGCTGGTATCGTTTGCTCAATTATCGGTATTGTACTATGTATAGTACTCGTTGTTTTCGCTGTTCTTGTAGGAACATCAGATGTATTTACTGAAATGATGAATTCATCCTACTATGGATACTAATAAAACTAGTACATTAGAAAATCAGATTTTCAAACTGGGAATCATTTTTTTAATAGTAGTGATAAGTTTTTTAATAATCTTAGTTAAATTTATATTGCCTAATTTTGAGGTCCCCACATGTATGTGGAACAAACTACTAGGAGTTTATTGTCCAGGATGTGGTGGTACAAGAGCATTTATTGCATTGATGAAAGGAAAAATTCTTTTATCTCTATGGTATCATCCTTTTGTGATATATTCTGTAGTAGTGTATGGGGCATTTATGATTAGCCATGGTTTTGCAAAAATTACAAAATATCGGTACATAAAGGGAATTCCCTTTTATCCATGGTATTTATACCTAGGTCTTTTTATAATAGCTTTAAATGTGATTATAAAAAATGTTTTACTTATATTTTGGAACATAACTTTATAAGGTATCTTATGAGAAAAAGGAGAAAGTGTAATGGATAAGAAGACAACAGGTATTGTAGCATATTTAACTTGGGTTGGTTTGCTAATCGCATTTTTAGCGGGAGACAAAGAAGGTGCTAAATTCCACTTGAACCAGAGTCTGGTTATATGGATTGGAGGAATTATTTCAGGTATCTTAGGATATATTCCTTTTATTGGTTGGATTTTTAGTTCTATACTTGGTCTTTTCTTATTTGTATGCGTAATCATCGGTCTTATTGGTGCTATTAATGGAGAAGATAAAGAAGTACCTCTAATTGGTAGCATTAAAATTCTGCAATAAAAAGCGTCGCCAAGCGACACTTCAAAGAAAGAGCTTCAGGCTATCGACACGAAACTGTCGATAGCCTTTTTTAGACGAAAGGAGCGAATGTGCAATGAATTATATAAATCCACCAATAGAATCACCGAAAAACATTACTCATAACATATTTTATAGTCATGTGTTAGGCCATGACATCGGCTATAATATTTATTTTCCGCTTGATTATTGGGAAGGTGAAGAAAGATATCCAGTTACGTATCATATCCATGGCTGGCAGGGCAACGAATCATCAGAATTATGGTCACTTGAAAAAGTTTATAGAAACAGACAGGCTATTACTGTTTTTATAAATGCCATTTCTTCAGAAAACGAGTATTTCGATGCTTTATTGCAAATTGAATCTATTCTTATCAAAGAATTGATTCCTCATATTGATAAGCAATACAGAACAAATGTAACTAGTGAAAATCGGATGTTGTCAGGCTTTTCAATGGGAGGTGCTATGGCATTTTATTATGCTGTTAAATGCTCTGAATTATTTGGCGCTGTCACTTCTTATGCAGGAACGTATCATCACCAATACCATAAGGATTATTGTGGGGTGGGGAAATCTCCAGAAATGGCTATGGATTTATACGAAAAAATGATGTATGAAGAAAGATATTTAGATAAAAACAATATCTTATGTTTGGTGAGGCAAAACGCAGATATAGTACGTAAGAAGTTAAATATTGATATTCATATCGGAACAAGTGACATATTGTTTTGTGATAATGAAATCATACATTTGTTTTTAAACTCGTTAAATATCCCACATGAATATAAGATATTTAATGGTGTCGAACATGATTTAGAGAAAATATTATAGCTTAAATAAAAGAGCACATACATGAAATAAAGTATGTGCTCTTTAAAATATATTACTAATAAGTAATTGTTACGTTTGCATCCTCAGGTTGCTCTCCGTGTAAGAAAGAAATAATTATTTGAACTCGTTTATATGCTCTTGCATAATTTTCATGTGCATATTCAGCAGTATATTCATTATAAGAGCCATTGCTAAATGCTTCGTGATAAGAAGCAACAGCTTCATTCATATAACTACTAGCTTCATCAGACAAATGCTCTAAATAATCAAATTCTTCTGGAAAATCAATTTCAGCAAGTATTTTAAATTCATCATCTAGGTTATCTAAATATTCTAATAATTCTTGGCTAGATGTTCCAGTTTCCGTATCAATACTATTAATTGAAGCATCCAGTTCAGAGATGTTAACACAAAACGTATCTATTTCCTTTTTAAATTTATTTAATTCTGAATTTCCACCACAACCTACTAGCACTAGGGCACATAGTAATGTAGTAAGAAAAATTAAAATCTTGTTTTTCAAAATTATGTTTTCCTCCATTTTATAATTAATACTTAAAACCTCAATAAAAGAAACTTATCATATTTTGACATATTTTTCAATCTTTTTAATTAAATGCCACTTTTTAATATTGGTTTATACCTTTTCACATGATATAATGAGCGTTAGCGAGTGGGGAGGGAGCTTGCTCACTCATCCCGAGCGGCGAATGATGCTTGTAAGCTTCGCTTACAAGATAATGAGCGTTAGCGAACTAGGAGGGAGCTTGCTCACTCATCCCGAGCGGCGAATGACGCTTGTAAGCTCCGCTTAAAAGATAATGAGCGTTAGCGAGTGGGGAGCGGCGGATTATGATTTTAAGGAAATGAGGGACATAATGACAAAGATAGAATTTCAGGAATTTGTAAATGGAAAGATTATATATTTAGATGGTGCAACTGGCTCGAATTTAGTGGAAAGAGGTATGCCATCAGGAGTATGTCCAGAACAGTGGATTTTAGAAAACAAAGAAGTCATGTTAGAACTTCAAAAAGAATATATAGATGCGGGGACTAATATTTTATATAGTCCCACTTTTTCGGGGAATCGTATAAAACTAAAAGAGTATGGATTAGAAGATAAAATGGAAACCATGCTCACAGAATTAGTGGGGATTTCCAAGGAAGCTGCAAAATCTAGTACTGAAAAAAAGGTATTAGTTGCAGGTGATTTGACTATGACTGGCGAACAACTTGTTCCTATGGGTAAGATGACAATGGAAGAGCTAATAGATGTTTATAAAGAGCAGATTGTTTACCTTGTTAAGGCAGGAGTGGATTTACTTGTTGTTGAGACAATGATGAGCCTACAAGAAACTAGAGCGGCGGTGATTGCAGCCAAAGAGGTTTGTGAGCTACCTATTATGGCTACAGTTACATTTGAAACTGATGGAAGAACTTTATTTGGTACAGATGCAGAAACAGCAGCGATTGTACTAGAATCATTAGGTGCAGATGCCATTGGAGCCAACTGTTCCACTGGACCAGCTCAAATGCTTTCTATTATTGAATCTATGGTTCAGGTGACCAATGTTCCAATTATTGCAAAACCGAATGCTGGATTGCCCGCCGTAGATAAAAATGGTAAGACATATTATGATATGGATGCGATTACTTTTGCAGAAGAAATGAAGCTATTGGTGAAAGCTGGAGCAACTATATTAGGAGGATGTTGTGGAACCACTCCTAATTATATCAAGCTGTTAAAAGAACAAACGGATTCACTAACATTTCAGCCCCTTTTAAGAAAGAAAGCAGGTATTCGTTATTTATCTTCTGAGAGATTAACGGTTTCTTTTGGATTGGAAGATAATTTTATAGTGGTAGGAGAACGTATTAATCCGACTGGTAAAAAGAAACTACAAGCAGAATTAAGAGAAGAGAATTTTGACACAGTGATTCGTTTTGCAGAGG
>CAZKGP010000089.1:0-8307 GCA_964552225.1 uncultured Acetatifactor sp. | reverse complement strand
AAGATTTGTATTATGAAAATGGGTACGTTATAATATAAAAAGTAGGTTATTTTAATATGAAACCTAAAGTACATAGAATGGAAAATGTAAAATGTTTAAACAAGCAAGGTCGCATTTAGATAGTAGTTTTGCCTTCCTTGATACTCTGGACTGTTATATTGGGACCCAGGAATGGATGATTCAGGAAGTAGAGGATTTTACGAATAACGAAGATAGATTGATCGCAGCGTTAGTTTGCCAGAATATAAAAGAACCTCTTACGTATGAAGTTCATTATTTGCGCATCCTCTATGTATTAAGTGGGGAGATGGAACTGTATATTGATAACAAAAAAAGAATCTATGTTGCCGGTTGTCTTATCATGGCCAATGAATGGACAAAGATGGAATATTCTCAGTTATCTGATGAAATGGAAGTGGTTTCGTTTCTCTTTAAAAAGGAATATTTCGATGCCTATTTAATGAATACCCTTATAAAGGATACTCTAATGACTCGTTTTTTTATTGATAGCATCAAGTCAACCACCAGTAAAAGCAGTTATTTTGTGTTTCAATTTGAACCCAATCAAGATGTACATTTTCTAGCATTGCTTCTTTTGAAACAAGTAGTAAAAATGGAGTACAAACACAATGAGATTACAAAGAGTGCTTTTCTATTGCTCATTACTGAAATAGCAATGAATTCAAATCAAGCGTTAAGCTTGGAGGATTCGGAATTAACTCCTGATTTATTAATTCACCAGATTATGGTAGATATTGAAAGTGAATATAAAACAGTAACATTATCTAGTTTAGCCCAAAAATATCATTTTCATCCGAATTATTTATCCCCGTTAATCAAAAAAGAAACAGGACAGACATTTTCATATTTATTGCAACAAGTGAAGATGAAAAGTGCCACAAAATTTTTAGTGGAAACAGAGATTTCTGTTCAGCAAATTGCAGAAGAAGTAGGATATACTGATAAAACATACTTCTTTCAATTGTTCAAAAGGGAGTTTGGAATGACCCCCAAACAATATCGTATTAAGTACAGAGTCTCTAGGATGTGAACGCATCTTAGAGGCTTTTTTGGCATCTTAACCTTGAATTTTTACAGCTTACCAATCCACATATTGTAATGTGAGAAAAATCTGATAGAACTATAGATAATAAGATTTAATCAAGAACAAATCAGAATGAGGAGGAAAGAATATGCAAGAAATAATAAAAGTGAATGGGTTAAAAAAATATTATCAGGATGTAAAGGCTGTGGATGATATTAGTTTTGCAGTGGGGAAAGGTGAGCTGTTTGGCTTTTTAGGTATCAATGGAGCGGGAAAATCAACTACCATAAATATGTTGTCTACATTATTAACGCCTACAGAGGGAGAGGTAGAGATAAAAGGATTGGAGCTAGGAAAGGATAATCAAGAAATTAAGCAGCATATAGGCATCGTTTATCAAAACAACTGTCTAGATAAATTATTATCGGTAAAAGAAAATTTATTGTTTCGAGGAAGTCTTTATGAAACAAATAAAAAGAAACTTTCTAATCGGCTAGATTATGTTTGTGAAATCCTAGAATTAACAGATGTTATAAAAAGACCTTTTGGAAAATTGTCAGGTGGGCAGAAACGTCGATGTGAAGTTGCCACTGCATTGATGCATGCACCAGAAATTTTATTTTTAGATGAACCAACCACGGGATTAGACCCAGCAACGAGAAAAAATGTATGGAAGACGATTAATAATCTTCAAAAAGAGACCCATATGACTGTTTTCCTTACAACTCATTACATGGAAGAAGCAGCAAAAGCCAATCATATAGCGATTATTGATAAAGGCAAAATGATTCAATATGGAACTCCATTTTCTTTGAAGGAAGAATATGCAAAGGACAAAGTAAGATTTATTCCAAAAGACAATATGTTGGAGCAAATTGAAGTTCAATTAAAAGAGCAGGAGCTAAGATATAAAATAAAAGAAGAACACGTTATTGTTACCATAGAATCTACCGTTTCAGCTATTCCTCTATTGGATAAATTCAAGGATAAAATTACAGGATTTGAAGTAACGCAAGGGACAATGGATGACGTATTTTTAAATGTGACAGGAGGAAAAAATTATGCGTAAATTTATGAGTTTAGTAAAGAGAAATTGTTTGGTATATTTAAGAGATCGGTCTGCTGTGTTATTTTCAATGATTTCCATGTTGGTTGTACTCATGTTAATGGGAGTGTTTCTTGGTCATATGAATGTAAATGCAGTTACGGAACTTCTCAATCAATATGGAGGAGTAAGAGATACAGTATTGGATAAGGAAAATGCAGTCCATTTGGTGGAATATTGGACTCTTGCAGGAATATTAGTAGTGAATGCCATAAATGTTACTTTGGCTGTTATTGGAGTTATGGTAAATGATAGTAGTGAAAATAGATTACAAAGTTTTTATACTTCACCTGTTAGCAAAAATATGGTTTCGATATCCTATATAGTGACAGCAACAATTATGGGAGAAATATTTTGCTTTATTACACTAGTTGCCGGTTTAATTTATATTTATGTGACAGGAGGAGTATTATTATCTATTTCCTCTATATTACCAATCATGTTAGTTGCGCTTGTAACTAGTGGAATTTTTGCTATTATTATGTATTTGATGGCAATTTTTGCGAAGACAAATGGAGCATGGTCAAGTATTGGAATCATTGTAGGTACTTTAGTGGGATTTTTAGGAGCAATTTATTTGCCAATGGGAGAGCTTCCTGAAAAGGTTGGAAATGTATTAAAATATATGCCTATTCTACATTCAGCATCTTTGATGAGGAAAATTTTCTGTAGGGATTATTTGGATTTGATTTTTGGAGATATGCCAGAGGAAGTGATGACAACATATCAGGAGCACATGGGAATTAATGTAGTTATGGGTGATAATATAGTAAGCTCGAATTTACAGATTTTATTTATGCTAATTTGTGGTATGATTGCTTTAGTAGGGGTTGTTTTGATTGTAAGGAAAAAGAATATAAATGATCGATAGGGAGAGCGAGGAAATGTAGGAATGAAAGTTACCATTTTGGATATTGGCCCTGGAGAAGAAACGGAAATTATTGTAAAGTGTCATGAAATGGATGAAAACATGATAAAACTTATTAAACTTTTAAAGCAAAAGCATAATAAATTAAACGTGTATCGTGATGGGAAAATTCATTTTATTGAACCAGAAGAAGTTTATTATTTTGAATCAGTGGATCAAAAAGTATTTGTATACGGTAAAGATGATGTATATGAAACGAAAAGTAAGTTGTATGAGTTGGAAGAAGAACTCCCTAGTAAGAACTTTTTTCGGGCAACTAAATCCACTATTTTAAATATCAGTATGATTAAAAATCTGGCACCGGCTTTTGGTGGACGTTTTGAAGCTTTATTAAAAAATGGAGAAAAGGTTATTATCTCTAGACAGTATGTTAGCGTTTTAAAAGAAAAATTAGGATTATAAACTATGTGCCTGCGGTCTAAAGTTGGCAGGTATTGGAAAGGCATGGTTATTATTATGGACAGAGTAATAAAACGTTTACGAGGAGTGTTATCATTATTTACCAAAATCACTACATTGGTAGTTATAGTAACAGCAATCTATATTATGATTTTTTGGGGAGAAGGCACAGTCCTTGGAGTAAAAATATTATGGCAGATAATTTTTGTGTCAGGAATTTGTGCTCTTGGCTTTTTAATACTGCCTGATTCGGAACAAAAAGAAGTTTCTAAAGCAAGTATGTTACTACGATATATAGCATTATTTATATATGTAAATATAGTAGTAATGGGAAGTGGGATATATTTTGAGTGGTTTTATATTTCCAATTGGAAAATGATACTTGGTATGTTGGCTTGTATTGTAATCGTATTTGTAATTATATCTTCAGTCAGTTACTTCGTAGATAATAAGTTGGCAGAGAAAATGAATGAAAAGTTATAATAATGAGCCATACCTACATAAATAATTTGGGTATGGCTCATTGTAATTAAGTAACTTTATAATGTTTTGTGTGAGTGCTCAGCATATTTTTCTTCACAATATTTACAGCGATATACTTCATTGACTTCATCGGCTAACAAGAAAACATGTGGAAGTCCCTGTTCTATAGAAGTAATGCATCTAGGATTTTTACATTTTATCACATTAGAAATTTGTTTCGGAAGAACTAGTTCTTTCTTATGAACAATTTCCCCATCTTTGATTACATTGACAGTAATGTTATGGTCGATAAAGGCTAAAACATCAAGATCTAATTTATCAATATCACACTCAACCTTAAGAATATCCTTTTTATTCATTTTATTACTACGGGCATTTTTTATAATTGCAACTGTGCAGTCAAATTTGTCTAGTTGTAAATGCTCATAAATGGATAAGCTTTTCCCAGCTTTGATATGGTCCAATACAAAACCTTCTTCAATTTTACCAACATTCAACATATATACCTCTCGTTTCTGTCACAAAAAGTGACGGTACAAATTAATAAGTTTAGTTTAAGTTCAATAGGGTTAGAATTAGAGCCATTCTGACATAGACTCCGTATTGAGCCTGTTTGAAATAAGCGGCTCTTGGGTCACTATCTATGTCTACAGAAATTTCATTTACTCTTGGCAGAGGATGAAGTACTAACATATCTTCTTTGGCAAGAGCCATTTTGGAAGTGCTTAAGATGTAAAAGTCTTTCAGACGGACATAATCTTCTTCATTAAAAAATCGTTCCTTTTGAACACGTGTCATGTAAAGAAGGTCTAGCTCAGGTATCACATTTTCTAAGTTAATTTCTTCTTTGTATGGAATTTGCTTGTTTTTTAGCATTTCAGTGATATAATCAGGTACCCTTAATTCTTTAGGAGAGATAAAAAGAAAGCGAATGCCTGGATATTGGACTAAAGCATTAATCAGTGAATGCACAGTACGTCCAAATTTAAGGTCTCCACATAGACCAATAGTAAAATCTTGTAAACGCCCTTTTAAGGAGCGGATGGTTAATAGGTCGGTTAATGTCTGCGTTGGGTGTTGATGTCCACCATCACCAGCGTTAATCACAGGAATACCAGCATGTTCAGCAGCAACCATTGGAGCTCCTTCCTTGGGATGGCGCATTGCGCAAATATCAGCATAACATGAAATTACTCGTATGGTATCTGATACACTTTCACCTTTGGAGGCTGAGGAAGAGGTTGCGTCTGAAAATCCAATAACTTGACCTCCTAATCGAGTCATTGCAGATTCAAAGCTCAATCTTGTTCGAGTACTTGGCTCATAGAAACAAGTTGCTAGAATTTTGCCATTACATGCATTTGCATAGTTGGCAGGATTTTTTTCGATATCATTGGCCAAATTAAAAAGCTTGTCCAATTCATCGGTACTAAAATCAAGTGGGCTCATTAAATGTCTCATAGTTCCTCCATTCTGTTGCAAAAAATGCAACCTTTAGACTTTTGCTCATAGAAAAGTCGAAGAGAAATTCCCTTCGACTATAATAATACATAATGAAATGATAAATTAGAAACGCTATTGCGTTTCAAACAAAAGAAGCCACATCTTAAATTACAATAAATTTCGTAAATTGTAACTGCTATTTTTCTACATTTTCTTGCAGTCATTTTGTAGCCTCCTTTTTGCATTTTTATAATGATATCACGTTCACCCAATAGTTTCAATAATGAATTTGAAAATGATGAAGTTTAACGGAAGGGTTAGTAACTCTTCAGACCCCAGCCAGTCAAAGAATGGTGTGAAGCAGTCATAACCATTCCAATCGCCCGCGCTTTCGCTCGACAAAAAACGTAACGGTACTAAGATTTCAACTGCGTCTGCGACTTGTTGCAATCAAGTGCCGACGTTTTTTAACGGGGCTCTTTGGAATGGCTATGACTGCTTCGCACCTAGTAACGGAGGGTTACAGTGAAATTAATTCAAATGTAAAAAAACTCTTGACATTAGAAATTGTAAAGAATACAATGAAAATGTAAAAACAATTTGACATAGGAGGACTGATTTAATGCCTAAATCTTTTATTTATATACTTTTCTTAATACTTTCTTTTGCTTTGATCGGCTACATTATTAGAACAATTTATGTAGCGTTTATAAAGAAAAAGGATGAACGTTCAAAATGGATTGTAACGAAATCTATGGCGGAATCATTTATTGTAATTACAATTATGCATACTGTACTTTTAGTAGTTAAATTTTCAAACTATACTTTTTATCAACAGTGGTGGCCTAAATTTAAAGAAGCAATATATATAGACCCAGTATTAATTAATGTTATTATTCTGGGGATTATATTAATAGTGAATTCAAAAAAACATGGTGGCTCACTGTGAAAAATCATATTAAAGAACTACGAACAAAAAATGAAATTACACAAAATGATCTTGCTATATTATGCAACGTAACAAGACAAACGATAAATGCCATAGAAAATAATAAATATGATCCTACATTGATTCTATCATTTTCTTTGGCTAAAGCATTGCATACTACAGTCGATAATTTGTTTGAACCTCCAAATAATTTGTAAAAAGAAGGTGCCTTTATACCGATGAGGAAAATCTTAAAAATGTTTTGCATATATAACTGTTATCCTCTATAATAATGTGAGAAGGACTTCTAAGGTGACAGAGTACGTCACCTAAGAAGTTCTAAGTCTCACATGGAAGAATGCGAAGGGCGCATTCTTCACGTGGTTGGTTTACGTAGAGGGTGCGAAGGACGCATTCTTCACGGTTTAGCTAATAATTATTATGTGTGCCGGTAGGCAGATAGGAGTAGATATGGAGTTTGTAGAGAGAAAACGGTGGGTGTTTTTGGGATTGCCTTTTACGTTTACAAAATATACTTTAAAAGAAGATATGATTACGATTAAAACAGGTTTGTTTAAAACTGTTGAAAATGACTGTTATATGTATAAAGTGCAGGATGTTGAGCACACTGCAACTATGTTTGAAAAAATATTTAAACTTGGAACAATAATGTGTTATACTGGCGACTCGACCCATCCTAAGCTGGCAATAGAGCATATTCGCAACTCTAAGGCAATTAAAGAATTTATATTAAGAGAGTCAGAAGAAGCAAGGCTTAAGAGACGTACTGTTAATATGCTTGACATTGGTTCAGGTGAATTGAACGATATGGATGATTTTTAGTATTTATAATATAAATGAGGTTTTATTATGGAATTAGATATGACAAAAGGGAATCCAAGGAATCTTATAATAAGGTTTATTATTCCTATAATTATTGGAAACATTTTCCAACAGCTCTACAATATGGCTGATACCATTATTGTAGGGCGTTTTCTTGGTGTAAAAGCTTTGGCAGCAGTTGGGGCAACCGGGTCTGTGAATTTCTTGATTTTGGGATTCACTATGGGATTGACTACTGGTTTTACAGTGTTGACAGCTCAATTTTATGGTGCTGGTGACCGTGAAGCGATGAAGAGAAGTATTGGTAATGCAGCAGTATTGTCGGTTATTGCAACCGCTGTTATGACATTTATTAGTATTGTAGGCATGAGTACTTTGCTGAAATTGATGAATACTCCAGATGATATTTTTGATATGGCAAGGGAGTATATTGTTATTATTTGCGCAGGTATTGCATGCAGTGTATTGTATAATTTGCTAGCTAGTATTTTAAGAGCGATTGGAAATAGTGTAGTTCCTTTGGTGCTTTTAGTGATTTCTTCTGTTACCAATGTTGTGTTAGATTTGGTGCTTATTATTAATTTTGATATGGGAGTAGCTGGGGTCGCGTATGCCACTATTATTTCTCAGGGGCTGGCAGGGGTACTATGTCTAATATATATTATTTATAAAGTGCCATCTCTTCATATAGAAAAGAAACATTGGCAACTTCACGAACAATGTGTTAGAAATCAATTATCTATAGGATTACCAATGGCATTACAGTTTTCTATTACCGCTATTGGTACGATACTTGTACAAGCAGCCTTAAATTTACTGGGTTCCACTGTGGTGGCAGCATATTCGGTGGCTACAAAGGTAGAACAGCTTGTGACACAGCCTTTTGGTGCAATGGGGTCTACAATGGCAACTTATTGTGCTCAGAATAGAGGTGTAAATGATATTGGACGAATTAAAAAGGGCGTAAAGATAGCTAATATAATGTCTGCAATTTATGCAGTTATTATATATGGTGTGGTTTATTTGATTCTGCCATTTGTCATTAGCCTATTTGTTAAGGAAGATGTAGCTAGCGTTTATGGATATGCTAGGACATACATTATGATATGTGGAGCATTCTTTATTCCACTAGG
>CAZKGP010000088.1:0-8351 GCA_964552225.1 uncultured Acetatifactor sp. | reverse complement strand
ACGTAAGCAGTGCATTTGATCCTTCCTTTGCATCTAGCTTTGATAAGAAAAATGTAGCATACTTAGGTGGCGGAATGGTATTTAATAAGTTCACTGGTGCTCGCGGCAAAAGCGGTTCCAATGATGCCAATGCAGAATATATGGCTCATTTAAGAGATATTTTGGATAAGAAAAATATTAACTTCCAAACAGCAGAGCTTGGAAAAGTAGATCTTGGCGGAGGTGGTACCATTGCTTATATTTTAGCATTATATGGAATGAATGTGATAGACAGTGGTGTTGCAGTTATGAATATGCATGCACCATGGGAAGCTACAAGCAAAGCTGATATTTATGAAGTTTATCGTGGATATAGGGCATTTGTGGAAGAGGCAAATATGTAATGACAGAATTAAGAAAATCGGATTTTAATTTTGAACTTCCTCAAGAACTAATTGCTCAGGATCCTTTGGCTGACCGTTCTTCTTCTAGATTGTTGGTATTAGATAAACAATCTGGAGAGGTATCTCATCATATTTTTAAAGATATAGTTGAATACTTACAAGCAGGAGATTGCCTTGTGTTAAATAACACAAAGGTAATCCCTGCAAGATTGTTAGGTGAGCGGGAAGGAACTGGTGCTCATGTTGAATTACTTCTTTTAAAAAGAAGAGAGGGTGATGTATGGGAATCATTAGTAAAACCTGGTAGGAAATGCAAACCCGGCACAAAGCTTATTTTTGGAAATGGTCTTCTTAAAGCAGAAGTAATGGAGATGATAGAGGAAGGAAATAGACTTATAAAGTTCCAATATGATGGTATTTTTGAAGAGGTTTTAGACCAATTAGGGGAAATGCCCTTACCCCCATATATTACTCATAAATTGGAAGATAAAAACCGCTATCAAACGGTCTATGCCAAATATGAAGGTTCCGCAGCGGCCCCAACAGCAGGACTGCATTTTACCCAGGAATTATTAAAACAGATTTCAGAAAAAGGTATAAAAATAGCCTATGTCACCTTACATGTTGGATTAGGAACTTTTCGTCCTGTAAAAGAAGATAATATTTTAAATCATCATATGCATTCTGAGTATTATGAAATAACAAAAGAAGCAGCAAATATAATAAATAACACCAAAGAACATGGTGGAAGAGTAATCTGTGTAGGTACAACTAGTTGTCGTACTGTAGAAAGTGCGGCTACTAAAACTGGTAAGGTGGAGGCAGGTTGTGATAATACGGAGATTTTTATTTATCCAGGTTATACATTTAAGATATTAGATGGATTGATTACTAATTTTCATTTGCCTGAGTCTACCCTTGTGATGTTGGTTTCTGCATTAGCTGGTAAGGAACAGGTTATGAACGCGTATCAGGAAGCTATTGAAGAAAAATACAGATTTTTTAGCTTTGGGGATGCTATGTTTATAGGAGATATTTCCTGTAAATAAAATGGTCTTGTAGAGATTGCTGGACAATGATATAATTGCATTAAAATGTACATGTAAAAGCACATACAAGAAGGAACATTAATATGCAGGAAAAAAGAAGAGCAAAAAGAACTGTTTTAGAAGCGAAAATTTTGATGAAGCGTCTTGATGGTAATGGAAAAACAGGTGAAATTACCATTGATATATTAGATGTTTCCAGAAAAGGCGTGGGATTTACTTGCGACGAAGCACTATCAATTGGTGCAGTTTATGAAGCAAACTTAACCTTGTGGACCAAAGAAGTACTACATTCATTTATTCAAGTAGTTAGAATTGAAATGCTTGGAACTGGTTTTAATTATGGTGGAATATTTATAGGAATGTCTGAAACTGATGCTTCTAGAATTCAAGTATATCAAACAGTAAGCGATAATGTTGATGAGAAATAAATTAACAAGTATTATTGCTGGTATTTTACTTATTATTATGTATATTGTTATCTTTTCTTTTTCTAGTCAGGATGGAGATGAATCAGGAAATTTAAGCTTTTATATTTCAGAGAAGTGTGTGGCATTTATAAATTCTTTATCTAATCGAAATTGGACAGAGACAATGATACAGGGAATGGCAGAATATTTTGAAAATCCAATCCGTAAGCTTGCTCATTTTGGAGAGTATGCATGTATGGGCATTTTGATGTTTAATGTAGTATCGCCTTGGATAAAACAAGGGAAAAAACTGTACATAATAATTACTGTATGGGTGTTCTTGTCAGCAGCTGCAGATGAGATACATCAATTATTTGTTCCGGGAAGATACGGAAACTTTTGGGATGTTCTGTTGGATACATGTGGTGGTGTTTTTGGAATTGTTGTGTGTGTGATTTTTAATAATATGAAAAAGAATGTTATATTCAAAAAGAAGGACAATCTCTTATTGTGATTGCCCTTCTTTTTTATCATAAATAATATAACCTTTAGTGCTTAAAATCCTTTTAGCATTAAATATCGCCGTTTCATCATAAAACTCTATTCGTAATACACCTTCTTCATATTCACGATTGTGAACAATACCAATATTTTTAATACTGATATTATTAAGTGCCAACATGGTTGCAATTGAAGCAAGAGCACCAGGTTCGTCAGCAATATCAATATTAAGGGAATATGATATTTTGATAGGTCCACTAGAGGTATTAATAAAGGAATCTCTATAAATGCGTGCGGTATCAAATAAATCATATATATTGTCTGCGTTTTTGGCATCTAATTGTTTCTTTATAGCAAGGAGGGATTGAATATAATCCCCTAAAAGCTTAGAGATATTTTCTGTATTCGTTAAACATATTTGCTGCCACATTGTAGCAGAAGAGGAAGCGATTCTAGTGATATCCTTAAATCCACCTGCTGCAATCATACGCATGATTCCATCTGAAGAGTCTGTGTTCTTTACAAGATTGGCTAAAGAGGATGCAATAATATGTGGTAAATGGCTAACTGCTGCGGTTATATAATCATGTTGTTCAAAACCTAGAACGAGGGGGAGTGCCCCTATTTTTTTAACTAAATCCTCATATTCCGCTAACTTTTCAGGTAAAGAAACACTGGTTGGAGTGAGGATATAATAAGCATTTTCCAATAAACTTGGCTTCGAATTAATATAACCTGTTCGCTCGCTACCAGCCATGGGATGTCCACCAATAAACTGATTTGAGAGTCCCACTTCATCGATATGGGCATGTATATCAGCTTTTACACTTCCAACATCTGTTAATAAACAGTTTGGAGATAATATTTTCTTTACAGCTTGCAAGTTGATATCATTTTTTTGAACAGGAGCACATAAAAATATATAATCACAAATTGAAAAGCTACTGTCAATATTATCAGTTACCTTATCAGCCACCCCTTCCTCCAGTGCAGCATCTAAGGTTGGCCTGTTAATGTCATATGCTATAATATGGACATTTTTAATATTATTCTTTAATGCTTTTGCAATGGAACCGCCTATTAATCCAAGACCTATGAATCCACAAGTTAATTGAGACATAAAGTTCTCCTTATATAAAGCTTCTATTCACAATTTCACAAAAGGGTTTCAACTCTTTTGTCAACTGTTGGAAATGTTCAAATGTTAAGGATTGTGGTCCATCTGACAATGCGTGTGCAGGGTCATTGTGAACTTCAATCATTAATCCATCAGAATCACAAGCAATGGCTGCTTTTGCCATAGCAGGAACATACTTGTATACCCCTGTAGAATGTGATGGATCCACAATAATTGGTAAATGAGTTTTTTCTTTTAAAACAGCAACGGCACTTAGATCCAATGTATTACGTGTTGCTGTTTCAAAGGTACGAATACCTCTTTCGCATAAAACTACATTTGGGTTACCTTCGGACATAATATATTCAGCCGCATTTAGCCATTCGTCGATGGTAGCACATAAACCTCTTTTTAATAAAACAGGCATTTTAGAACGTCCCGCTTCCTTTAATAACATGAAATTCTGCATATTTCTTGCCCCAATTTGAATCATATCCACATATTTAACAGCAGCTTCAATGGCATCAAGACTAATTACCTCGCATATAGTAGAAAGACCTGTTTCTTGTTTGGCTCTCTGCATGTATCGTAAGCCGTCTTCTTCTAAACCTTGAAAAGAGTAAGGAGAGGTACGTGGTTTGTATGCACCGCCACGTAGAATTGTAGCACCAGAAGCTTTTACGGAATGAGCAATACTCATAAGCTGTTCTTCTGTTTCTACAGCACATGGACCAGCCATAATGGTTAAATTATTAGAGCCGATTTCTGTATTACCAACTTTAACAGTTGAAGTAGTGGGATGAAATTTCCTATTTGCTAATTTATATGTTTCTGTTACAGGTACAATTCTGTCAACATCATTATAAACAATTAAATTTTCTGTAGATAATTTTGTCTTGTCACCTACAATACCAATAATGGTAACTTCTTCACCTTGTGATAAATGGACGGATAGACCATTTGATTTAATATACGAAACAACGCAATCTATACTGGCAGGTGATGCACCCGCTTTCATTATAACTATCATCTTAAAATTTCCTTTCTGTAGATAATTTACTTGTTCACTATACCACTTTAACGTGCGAAAATCAATAGATAAAATTTAATGTGCAAAAAACCCAATATACCTTGTAATATTTATGATAATTTAGTAAAATAATCTTATGGTGATTTGTGAATCCAATTAGTTCTTGACAAAACACCCAAAAAACATCAAAATTGGAGGAAAACTTATGAATGTTTACACAACTGACAAGATTCGTAATGTGGTATTATTAGGACATGGTGGAAGTGGAAAGACTAGTCTTGCAGAAGCAATGGCTTATATTTCTGGCGTTACATCAAGAATGGGTAAGATTACCGATGGCAATACCATAAGCGATTTTAGCAAAGAAGAACAGAAAAGACAGTTTTCAATTAGTACCTCCGTTATTCCAATCGAATGGGAAGGGTACAAAATTAATATATTAGATGCACCAGGTTATTTTGATTTTGTGGGTGAGGTAGAAGAAGCAGTCAGTGCAGCTGGAGCTGCAATTATCGTTGTGAATGGCAAGTCTGGTATTGAGGTAGGAGCTCAAAAGGCTTGGGATTTATGTGAAAAATATAAAATCCCCCGATTTATTTATGTTTCAAACATGGATGTGGACAATGCATCTTTCCGACAAGTGGTAGAAGATGCCACTGAATTATATGGTAAGAAAATGGCTCCATTCCATTTACCAATTAGAAAAGACGAGAAATTTATTGGATATGTTAATGTAATTGCAGAAACGGGTAATCAATGGGAAGGTAAAGAGGTTATACCTTGTGAGATTCCTGAATATACTAAGCCCAACCTACAAATTTGTAGAGATACTTTAATGGAAGCAGTAGCTGAGACAAGTGAAGATTTCATGGAGAGATATTTTGGCGGAGAAACTTTTTCAGAAGCAGAAATCCGTGCAGCATTACGTACTAATGTTTGTGATTGTAGCATAGTCCCCATGACGATGGGATCTAATACATTGTGCCAGGGTATTTATACTCTATTGGATGATATCGTTAAATATATGCCTAGTCCAGAAAATAGAGATGTAGCAGGCATTAATATGAAGACAAATGAAATCTATCATGCTGACTATGACTTTTCTAAGGCAAAATCTGCATATATTTGGAAGACTATTGTGGATCCGTTTATCGGTAAATATTCTCTTATTAAAGTGAACTCTGGTGTATTAAAGACAGATGATATGATTTACAATATTGATCGAGATATAGAAGAAAAGATTGGTAAACTATATATATTGCAAGGTAATAAGCCAATAGAAGTAAGTGAATTACATGCAGGTGATATAGGGGCATTGGCTAAACTGACAGCGGCAAGAACTGGTAATAGTTTGTCAACGAAAGCAACGCCAATTAAATATGGTAAATTTGAAATTTCAGCACCATATACATATAAGCGTTATAAACCACGTAATAAGGCTGATGTTGATAAGATTTCTCAGGCATTGCAGAAAATGACACATGAAGACTTAACCCTTCGTACAGTAAATGATTCTGATAATAGACAGTTATTATTGTATGGAATGGGAGATCAACATCTTGAAGTTGTTGTAAGTCGCTTGTTGAATGAGTATAAGGTTGATGTTGATTTGACGGAACCTAAAATTGCATATAAAGAGACGATTAAGAAAACATCTGATGTAGAATATAAATATAGAAAACAATCTGGTGGACATGGTCAGTATGGTCATGTTAAAATGCGTTTTTCCCCACTAGATGATTTGGAAGTACCATATGAATTTACACAAGAGGTAGTAGGAGGGGCTGTACCTAAGAACTTCTACCCTGCAGTAGATAAGGGGCTACAGGATTCCATTGGAAAAGGTCCTCTTGCTGCTTATCCTGTTGTTGGCATAAAGGCAGTACTATATGATGGTTCTTATCATGCAGTAGATTCATCAGAGATGGCATTTAAAATGGCTACCATTCAAGCATTTAAAAAGGGAATTATGGAAGCACATCCAATATTGCTTGAGCCTATTACTAATTTAAAAGTAACTGTTCCAGATGCTTATACTGGTGATGTTATGGGCGATTTGAATAAACGTAGAGGACGCGTACTTGGTATGAATCCTACAGTTGGAGG
The DNA here is from genome assembly GCA_964552225.1 of uncultured Acetatifactor sp. Lineage (GTDB taxonomy): Bacteria > Bacillota > Clostridia > Lachnospirales > Lachnospiraceae > Acetatifactor. Next base: position 1,758 of record CAZKGP010000088.1, on the reverse strand, counting down.
AAAGCAAGTAATTGAAGCTGATATACCTATGAGTTCATTATATGGCTATTGTACAGATTTGCGTTCTATGACAGGCGGACGTGGCGATTACGAATACGAATTCTCTCGTTATGAGCAAGCACCGAGTGATGTACAAGAGAAGGAAGTTGCAGCAAGAGCAGCAGCTGTAGCAGAGAATAATACAGAAGATTAATGATACCTCAAATTCTACCCACTACTCATAAAATAGTGGGTAGAATTTTTCTTGACAGAGTTTATAAAACAAGTTACAATTATGATTAAATTTATAGAGTAAAAACGATGAAGAGGAATAGTAAGGGTATAAAGCGTTCAGAGAGTTGCCGGATGGTGAAAGGCAACGGTGTAATGCCCCCAACTCACCTTGGAGTTCCTAGTTCGAAAAGTGGAAAAACATGTTTTCACACAATAGTTCTAGGCGGTATGTCCCGTTAACGATAACAAAGCGCATCAATAGTTACTTAATTAGTTACTTTATTGATGAAATAGAGTGGTACCACGGAAAACAAAAGCCCTTTCGTCTCTAATACGAAAAGGGCTATTTTTATTTTTATAATTTAAATTTATATTAGGAGGAATTTATATGTCAGTACCTTATAATCACAAAGAAGTGGAACAGAAATGGCAGGCGATTTGGGATAATGAAAATGCGTTTGCTACCACGAATGATTATTCAAAACCTAAATTTTATGCATTGGTAGAATTCCCTTATCCTTCAGGACAGGGATTGCATGTTGGTCATCCAAGACCTTACACTGCACTAGATATTGTAGCAAGAAAAAGAAGAATGCAAGGATATAACGTTTTATATCCAATGGGATGGGATGCATTTGGGCTTCCAACAGAGAACTATGCAATTCAGAATCACATTCATCCAAAAGTAGTAACCAAGAATAATGTAGAAAGATTTAAGCAACAGCTACATTCACTTGGATATTCATTTGATTGGGATAGAGAAATTAATACCACAGATCCAGAATATTATAAGTGGACACAATGGATTTTCTTGAAGTTTTTTAATGCTGGCTTAGCATATAAGAGTGAAATGCCTATTAACTGGTGTCCATCTTGTAAGGTAGGTCTTGCTAATGAGGAAGTAGTAAATGGTGGCTGTGAGCGATGTGGAGCAGAAGTAGTAAGAAAAGTTAAAAGCCAATGGATGTTGAAGATAACAGAATATGCAGGAAAACTAATTGATGATTTAGATTCTGTTGACTATATTGAAAGAGTTAAGGTATCACAGAAAAACTGGATAGGAAGATCACAAGGAGCAGAGGTTGATTTTACTCTTACTGGGCAGGAAGATAAGCTACGCGTTTATACTACTAGACCAGATACTTTGTTTGGCGCAACATATATGGTTGTTTCACCAGAACATCCTATGATTGATAAGTATAAAGCTAAAATTAATAACTGGGATGCAATTGTATCATATCGTGAAATGGCAGCTAAAAAATCTGACTTTGAACGAACAGAACTAGCAAAAGATAAAACTGGAGTTATGATTGATGGTATTACAGCCACCAATCCAGCTAATGGTAAAGAAATCCCTGTTTGGATATCAGATTATGTTCTTATGACTTACGGAACAGGTGCGATTATGGCTGTACCTGCTCATGATGAACGAGACTGGGAATTTGCTAAAAAGTTCAATATGCCTATTGTAGAAGTCGTGGGTGGTAGTTCTGTAAGTGTACAGGAGGCTGTTTTCACAGATGTAGAAACTGGTACTATAGTTAA
>CAZKGP010000087.1:0-8376 GCA_964552225.1 uncultured Acetatifactor sp. | reverse complement strand
ACCTCACGTTTCACAGCTATCATGCCACAGCACTTGATAGTATACATGTAAGTATTATATTTTGCAATACCTTTTTAAAATTAATTGTATTTTTTTTTAAACAATAATAGCAAGCTTGGCGGTTTTCCCACCTGAGTATGTTAGTAGCCCACTTTTCTAAGCATTCCGATGAGCCCCTAAACAATGAAAGCATGTGCAGCAAAGGCTTTCATGCTTTCAAAAACTGTTTATGGTCTCATCTCCATAGAACAAAGGTCTACTAACATACTCAGGTGAGAAAACCTTGATTCTTCCATATTCTTGTTTTATGCCTTCTATTACTGACTGAAGTGTAACCTAGTAGCAGTTAATATTCACGGTCAATGTGTAAGAAGCAGTCATAACCATTCCACTAAAGTCCTATCCCCTAGGGGATTAAAGGAGCCGTGAATAATAACTAAATCGTATTATATTTCATCATTAATCTTCTTGATTGTCAAGTGAAAAAAATTATTGTATTATTAAAGACATAAAAGTGAATAATTTGATAGGTTACTTTAAGGTCGCTATTATATAGAAGAAACTCTATCAATTTTAGGAAGGGATATAATATGTGGATTGCAAATAATTGGAAAGACTATGAAGTTTTAGATACTTCAAGTGGTGAGAAGTTAGAAAGATGGGGGGATTATATTTTAGTTCGTCCAGATCCTCAGGTTTTATGGAATACTCCACATTCCCATAAAGGTTGGAAATCTAAGAATGGGCATTATCATAGAAGCGCAAAAGGTGGCGGAGAATGGGAATTTTTTAATTTGCCAAATGAATGGACTATTCAATATAGTAATCTTACCTTTCATCTTAAGCCTTTTAGTTTTAAACACACAGGACTTTTCCCAGAGCAAGCAACTAATTGGGACTGGTTTTCTCAATTAATTAAAAAAGCCAATCGACCAATTAAAGTACTAAACCTTTTTGCATACACTGGAGGCGCTACCTTGTCTGCTGCCGCCGCTGGTGCTGAAGTTACCCACGTTGATGCCTCAAAGGGTATGGTTGGATGGGCCAAAGAAAATGCTGTCTCCTCTGGACTTGGAGAAGCTCCCATTCGCTGGTTAGTGGATGATTGTGTGAAATTTGTGGAAAGAGAAATTCGTCGTGGCAACAAATACGATGGTATTATTATGGACCCTCCTTCTTATGGAAGAGGACCCAAAGGGGAAATTTGGAAAATAGAAGAAAGCATTTGGCCTTTTATTGAGCTTGCTACCAAACTGTTGTCCAACAATCCACTGTTTTTCTTAGTAAATTCATATACCACAGGACTACAGCCTGCTGTTTTATCTTATATGATGAATACAGCCATAACCCAACACTTCGGTGGCCAAGTAACTGCTGAAGAGATTGGACTTCCTGTAGCAGAAAGCGGACTCGTTCTTCCTTGTGGTGCATCAGGCCGCTGGAGTAGCCAATCATAAATTTATAGTACATTTTTTTTCATAAAGGGGATTTTTTCAAGTATCATTGCCCCTACAATAGATAAACATAGCGTTACACTCCAAAAAAAGGGCAAAGATAAGTAACAGTTAAAGGAAAGTGGAGTGAAATGAAAGAATTTGTAAAATACATTCAAAAAAACTGGGTGTATTAAATATACCGTAAAGCTAATTGCTGACAGCCGTGTTAATTGATAATTCATTTGCTGCCAGCAATTTTCTTTTGCCTGAGCAATTCGAACAATTAATAATGACATTATAATAGTAGTTGGATAGTTATATGCCATTTGTATGTTATATCCATCACTCACTCTAGAATAGATTATTCCTATAGATAATAGAATCAGCAAAAAAGCTTCAAATGCGACTGACGTAGTTTTTTCTCGCCCCTTAGTAGCCAGCAGGTAACCATAAAGATAATAAAAAAGATATATTGTATCACAAGGAATTGTTGGAATTTTTGTGATACCTAAAATCATATTTATATACACCCCAATACTGCTGCCAATAACAATTACTACCATAACCACCATTACACTCCATTTTGGTATTATAGAGAGTATTTTTTTGAGTAAAGGGGTAACGATATATAAACATATAATGAGATATAAATACCATAAATGAGACCAACTCTTTCCTTGAATAACCATCAAAAAGGACAACGGAATCATTTTTATACGGAAAGTTCTTGCTATGGCAATCTGTTCAATACACGCATATGGAATGCCAAATAGGAACAATGCCAATACAATTCTTTTACAATATTTAGTTATCATAATTTTCAAAGATACTTGTTTAGATGGATTCAAAAAAAGATATCCAGACAAAATAAGAAAAACTGGAACTCCCCAACTTAGTAAATCTTTGCAAAACAAAAAAACCTTTTGTTGGGGCAAAAAGTTTCTCATATCAGTCCTATCCAAACAGCAAGTTACTGTATGCAACATAACCACTGCACAAGTAGCCCACACACGTAGCAAATCCATCCATCTATTACGTAATGGTATTCTAGTTTCCATATAAAAACAGCGTTCCTTTCTTGTTAGGTGAATCTAGTTGCAATACTATTTTATTAGTATTACCAGCTATAAATTCATCAAACAAAAAGAAACGCTGTTATGTATTTAAAATGTTAAAATTACAAATCAATTTGCAAAGTGTTCATAATATATTGCCCATGCAATTCCCACCACTACTGCACCTATTGCTAAAATAGAATATATGTCAAGCTGTATTTCCATACAATCACCATGCCTTTCTTCATTTACCATATTGCCATTTATGTATTTCATTTAGAATACCAAATTTTCTTTTTCATTTATATATATGATATAATGTCTTAACGGCATTTTAACAATTAATACTACATTTTGATTGATAACAATAATGGGAAAAGCTATAATAAAACATAAGTATGATGACGAGGGAAACAAAGAATGAATATAAAACAATGGAATCTGTCTCGTAAGCAACAACACCTTTTTAGTTTGTTTGTGTCTTTTATCTGCATGGCAATTGCTACGGGCATTTCTTTCCTATATTACTTAAATGACCCTGATAATTCTGCAAATGTAGCTTTGGTATATGTGCTTGCCATGGTTTTAGTTGCTCGTTTTTCAATTGGATATTGGTACGGTATTATTTGTTCTATATTTGCAGTTGTTTGTGTTAATTATTGGTTTACTTATCCTTATTCTGCACTTAACTTTACCTTAACTGGGTATCCTGTTACCTTTCTTGGTATGCTTGCAATCACAACGTTAACAAGTACTATGACTTCTCACTTAACGAAACAGGCTACTGTAATTGCTGAGCGCGAAAAGCTATTAGCTGAAGCAGAAATGGAGAAAATGCGTGCCAATCTTCTTCGGGCAATCTCTCATGATTTACGCACTCCCTTAACAGGTATTATTGGTAACAGTGCAGTTTATTTAGAGAACACCTCTCTTTTAGGTGAGAAAGAGAAAGAAGATATTGTAAATAACATATATAATGATTCCAACTGGCTTCTTAATATGGTTGAGAATCTACTAACAGTAACCCGCATTCATGGAGATAACTTTTCTATCAATACTAGTGAAGAATCAGTGGAAGAAGTGCTTTCAGAAGCTCTCCAGAAATTACATAAGCGATATCCAAATTCTAAAATTATCGCCCAGGTACCAGATGAATTTATTATAATACCAATAGACGCCATTTTAATTGAACAAGTTATTATTAATTTATTAGAAAATGCTCTTGTTCATGCACAAAGCCCAAAACCAATTGAATTAATTGTAGAAAAACAAGACCACGATGTTTCTTTTACAATAAAAGACTATGGAAAAGGTATCCCCCCCGAAAAGCTAGATTGCTTATTTGATGGTTCTTCTTATACGCCTTCACAAAGTTCGGATGGACATAAAGGTATGGGCATCGGTTTATCTATATGTAAAACTATAATCACTGCTCACCATGGTACTTTAGTAGGGTATAATCACGAAGATGGAGCGGCATTTATGTTTACTTTACCCAAAGACCCAGCGATGACAACTCAACAATAATGAAATTGATATAATAGATTGGAGATATTATGAATCCTAAAATTAATATATTACTAGTCGAAGGTGATAAAAGTATTGGAAACTTCATTACTACATCTCTTGAAAATTCCGGATATAAAGTAACTACAGCATTTACTGGGAAAGAAGGATTAAGTCTTTCTGCTTCTATCTGCCCAGATGTAACATTATTAGACTTAGGCCTTCCAGATCTAGATGGTATAGAAGTATTAAAGCAATTACGCACTTGGTCTTCCACTCCCATTATTGTTATTTCTGCTCGTACAAAAGAACAAGAAAAGGTTCAAGCTTTAGATTTAGGTGCAGATGATTATATTACAAAACCTTTTGGTACTAATGAATTGATGGCACGAATCAGGACTTCACTACGCCATAGTCGTCCTAGTACCCATAATAAAATTTATAAAGGTGGGGATTTAACAATTGATTTTGAGAAAAGACTTATTACATTAGAAGGAGAAGTAATTCACCTAACCCAGATAGAATATCAATTACTTACCCTTTTAGCCGAAAGCTCTGGGAAAGTATTGACTTATGGTTTTATTATGAATACAATATGGGGTCCTTACATGGATGATAACAATCAAATTTTACGTGTAAATATGGCAAATATTCGTCGTAAAATCGAGAAAAATCCAGCACAACCCCAATATGTATTTACAGAGATTGGTATTGGGTACCGTATGTTAGAAAGTGAACATGTTGAGAATTAATGATATTAAAATTCTTTTTTAGAGAACCACTTTACACTTAAACAGTAACTTCCGATAAATATTCCAACAGATAATAAAAATGTTCCAAGTAAACTATAAATCAGTAATTTTTCTGTGAATTCAATCTGAAGAAATTGAAATATTTTGGATCCCACTAATACAATCCCTGTTGGAATTATTACGATAATAAGAAATGTTATTCTTGCTTTTTCCGTTCCAAACTTAATGATTTGGGGTATCATAAAGGCATTTATAAATAGTATAGCTATTATTGACACAAGAATACACACTAACATAAGGAGCAATGAAACTGGATTTTTGGTAACCATTCCACCTATAATACCGCATACGATGCCAAGAGCCAAACCTGCTCCCCCTAATATCAAACTCATACAGTACTTGCTCTTCACGTAGTTTTTACGAGACACAGGCATAATTAGAGCATATTTACTCCAATTACTTCTCTCATCAAAAGAAAAGGTTGTGGTAATTAGAGTAGCACATATTACTGATATAGAAACCATAAACCCTTCTGGACCAGATGGTAATATGGTCACAGCAAAAATAAGTACTAATATCATTAACTGTTTTATATTATGTTTTATATTATAAAAATCCTTTAACATGAGAAACTTCATAGTTATTCTCTCCTTTCACATATAGCAGCATGATTTCTTCTAGAGTTGTAGCATCTACGATAACTTGAGAATATTTTGCTTGTATTCGTTTCTTATCATCCACCAAAACATTCCATTGATACCCTGTTTTTCTAGCCGCCAGTATATCCTCTTTATTAATCTGTTTCTTTTCCTCTTCTCCGCATCTAATAATTCCATATTGATAGATTAAACTATCCTTATCTTCCTTCAGTATGATTTCTCCATTTTTAATCATTACAATATAATCCGCAACCTTTTCCAAATCACTTGTAATATGAGATGATATGAGAACTGAATGATCTTCATCCTGTACAAATTGAAGTAGAATATCTAAAATATCATCTCTCACAATGGGATCCAAACCGCTAGTCGGTTCATCCATAATTAATAGTTTCGCATTGTGGGATAATGCAACAGCAAGCCCCATTTTAACCTGCATACCTCTAGAAAAAGTCTTGACTTCCTTATTTGAGGGTAGTGAAAATCGTTCTAAATAGCTTTTGTAAATCTGCTCATCCCATTTCTTGTATGCAGCACTACAGATTTTACCTATTTGTATTGGTGTTAATGTTTCATAGAAGTTAAGTTCATCAAAAACCACTCCAATATCCTCTTTTAGCGAACTGTCGTCATCTGTCAGAGTATTTCCCCAAAATAATACTTCTCCATTATCCTTTTTTATTAAATTCAACATTGCTTTCATTGTTGTACTTTTGCCGGCACCATTTTCACCAATCAATCCAACAAGGGAACCTTTTGGTATCTTTAAATTAACATCCTTTAATTCAAATAAATCATATGTTTTGCATAAATTTTTAATTTCTACTACATATTCCATATGCGCTCCTATCTGCGTGCCACTTGCACACATATTCACTCGTTAAATTCATTATAAAATAAAGTTAATAAATCAATTAACTGTGGTAGCTCAAGATTGCACTGTCTGGCAACCTCAATAGCACCAAGTAAATGTTCTTCAACTATTCTTTGCTGTTCCTCTTGATAAAACTCTTTACTATTTCCCGAAATATAACTTCCTCTTCCTACAGAGGTTTCAATGAAACCATCTCTTTGGAGTTCTTCATAAGCTTTTTGAACAGTAATTACACTAATATGTAATGTTTTGGCCAATGCCCTCATTGATGGGATGGGGTCTCCATTTTGAAGCTCACCACCCATTACCATAGCTTTTACTTGTGATGTTATCTGTTCATAAATCGGTTTGTTTGAATTGGAACTTATTATAATTTCCATATTTCACCTCATCTGCGCGCTACGTAGCTCATACAATTTACTTTTTTTAATAAAATAAAAAGTGTACCTAGGTGTACTGCTCCGTTAAGTACACTGTAGTACACTTTTTATCTGTTGTCAACTATTTTCTAATTTTTCTTTACCAATGCATTAAGTTTCCTAATCAGTAATGGACATTCAAACAGCATCATTACAATCCATCCAATTAAATTGGCCCATGCCAAGCTGGCAAATGGAAGTGTGAAAACACGCAACATTACGATTACAGCAATCACTCTTCCAACCATATTCATAAATGTGCTGTACAAGGTCACCTTCATATCTCCCATTCCTCGGAAGAATCCCTGAATACCATTGGTCACTCCCGGCAAGATATACATAAATGCGATGGTGTGTAAATAGGAAACACCCAGCTCCGCCACCTCCGTGTCCCCGGATTGTGCAAATAACTTCATAATCAAAGGAGCTCCCAATAGTATTACTACAAATAGTCCAATAGAATAAACTAACTCAATAACAAGCCCATACTTTAATCCTTGCTTGATTCGTTCTTCATGATTTGCCCCTTTATTCTGTGCAATAAAGGTTGTCATTGCATGTCCAATATTTTGCTGGGGAATATAAGCAAAATCATCTACTTTATTAACTGCGGTAAACGCCGCCATTACACCCACACCTTGGGTATTAACCATAGCTTGAATCATAAGCTTACCAATTTGGAGACATACCTGTTGCATAGCACTGGTACTTCCATAGCGCACAGTCTTACCAAGTATGGTTTTATCAAATACAAACCAATTCTTACCTAGACATAATAGTGGTACCCGTCTTTTAATATACAAGGCACACATTAGGCAGCATAGCGCTTCACTGATAACAGTTCCTATGGCACTGCCTACCACACCCCATTTTAATACCACCACTAAAAATAAATCGGCAAGTATATTAAGTACCGCACTTATCATAAGAAAATAAAGTGGGGTTTTGCTATCACCCAAAGCCCTCATCGTATTTGCTAGAAAATTATATATAAAAGTAAAGATAATACCCATAAAAATAATACGTAAATATGCCGTTGACTGAGGAATAATTTCTTCTGGTACTTGAATTAGTCTTAATATCGGAGTTGCCAAAAATATTGTTAAAAGAGAAAAAACAAGAGAAAATGCACACCCTGATAAAAATGTTGTGCTAATCTGTGCTGAAAGTTTTTTATAATCCTTTGCACCATACTGTGCACTCATCAACACACTGGCCCCCATACACAAACCACTTATTAATAAAATTGCTATATTCATAATAGGGGTAGATGTTCCTACTGCGGCAAGCGCATTTCCACCTACAAATTTCCCTACGATAATAGAATCTGTAGCATTATACGTTAATTGAAATATATTCCCTAACACTAATGGAATGGTAAATAAGAGCAAAGGTTTGGCCACTTCTCCTTTTGTCATGTCCACTCTTTTTATTTGTGTCATAATAAATTGCCTCATTTCAAAAATAATATGCAAATATACAAAATAATACTCTTTATTATATTCCTTTTTCTAAAATTAAGCCAGTGACGCTATTGAGTTAAGAGATTAACGCTTGACATTCACATGGAATCATAATATTATGTTATTGATAAGTGTATTAACATAGACGATACACTTAAAACACTTAAGTAATATTTAATACAAGTCATTAATAAAAATCATAAATAAGAAAG
>CAZKGP010000086.1:0-8426 GCA_964552225.1 uncultured Acetatifactor sp. | reverse complement strand
TAGTTGATTTTATCATAACCTCACCTCGATCATCTTTCTTCCGCAATAGAAATTGTGATAGTGTCTACAAATCTATCATAACAAATTAGTACAAATATCTCAACGAATATTACATAAAAGCAAGTTTATCCTACACCCCCACCAACGCATCAAATATACCCAAAACATTTAATTTCCCATATCCCCATTCCCGATTCGGATAAGTCATCCCTGGAAAACGTGATGCCCCTCTAATAAAATAATTATTAATTTCTGTGCTCTCCATTAACATTCTATTTTTTTCTACAACTGCCCATTGGAGAAATTGTGCTACTCCTCCAGCGGTAATAGCCGCAGATAAAGAAGTACCTGTTTTATTTCCATAAATGGTAGATATATTTACTCCTGGAGCTGATATGCTAGGGCGAATACCACCATTTCTAGAAAAACCTCTTCCTGAACCAATATAAAAACTTCCATTTATATCATTGTAAGTTGATACCGAAATCACCTTTAAAGCCATAGAAGGTTCCACATGGGTAACATAGTGATCTGGATTGAGAAAATAGACTTCTGAAAATAAGAATGTTGTAATGGGAAGCCACATATGAAATACTCCATTATTCACTTTTCCTACGGGAGATACTCTTAAGTTCCATATTCCAGGAGTAGGTTCCTCAAAACGAATTTGTATCAGCTGCTCTCCAGAAGCTGGGTCGACTAGTACACTTTGAATGGAAATCTTAGTTCGTTCATAGATAAAGCCAAATGATTTGGTATGACGTGCCCCTAACCGTAAATGTGGGATGGTTTCTCCTCCTGGAGAACGAATTGCCAAAGTAAATACATCTGGTATGCTTCCCCAAAATTCCATCATAAATCCTTTGTTATTATTTCCTACCCTAATCTCAACATCTTTATAATTATCAGTAGCGACTACATCTTTTTCTAGAACGCCTGAATAATGATGTGCTACATTTCCTTCACTTCCTCCACCTACCACTACTGCTCTATTCCTTTTAACGGCTATTGAATTTAGATAGCTAGATAGTGCAGAGCATCCATCATGTTCACCCATATTAGTCCCCACTCCTATACAGATTACGATGGGACGTTGGAACATAATAGCAAAGGAATCCACATATTTTACAGCTAACATAATATCGTGTTCAGCAAAAGCAGGCACATCATCTGGTATCAAATAAAATTCTCTAAGGTAAGGCTTACATTCCTTTAACTTAACTACAACTATATCAGCATCAGGAGCTGCCCCTAAATAAGTAGCCCCTCCGTCTAGTCTACTCCCAGCTGCCAATCCCGCCATCATGCTACCGTTTCCATGTGTATCTCTGGTAGGTACAATAGAATATGGATCTGGTGATGCAAGAGCACGATTAATTTCTTCCCGTGTATATTCTGTTCCATATAAGAACCCCTTAGGAGGCTCTCCATCATGAATAGTTTGATCCCATATAGCAAGAATTCGTGTGGTGCCATCTTCATTTTGAAATACCGGATTGGTGTAATCAATTCCTGTCCCAATAAAGCAAATAGCTACCCCTGAACCAGTTAAAGACAATGGCGGACGTTGTACTTGAAGTATTCCGCTTGCAATTAAGCTATTGGGATCAAAAGAAGTTTTCTTTACCTTTTCAGACACAGCTTCTGACATATCCATAAGTCCATATAGCTTAGGCAAGTTGAGATATTCAAATACATTATCTGATATCTCTCTTACCCGAATTGTATACAATATATTAAAGTGATTCTCCAACTCAACATAACATAAATCTTGCCCATTAAAAGATACAGATGAGATGGGATAATCAGTAATCAAATCAAAATAATTATTAGATAAAATTCGTTCCTTACAATCATCCATTGGCATATATCCATAGTTGTTATTATAATAAATATATGTGCCAGACTATTAAATGTTGAATAATCTTGTGGATTTTACAAATTAAAAACAGGCCTAAAGGCCTGTTTTTATAGTTTACTTCTCTAATGCAGAAAGATAACGATTATACTGATTCTGTCTTACAGTAAGTACCTCTGGCAGATTCAGTGCATCCAACCCTGAAATATAGCTATCAAAGCTGTCTATTTTCTTGTTTCCAGTGATAAATGCTGTGGCATTTTCATTTACATAAGTCTCAATATCTACCATATATGTATTACCCACTTCTGATTCATCTTCTGTGGAATAGATAAATGGCCATGGTTCTACTACAAACTGACGTTGCCAATCATTAGACTGTGCATGCCAATCAGCAACTAGGGCATCCGTGGATACTACAGACTGCTGAGCAGGAAATACAAAGGAAGGATTGATTCCCAATTGCTGCAACCAGTCATTGTCCCCAGCCTGTTCTGTATAGGATTTCTCGCCATTTGCATCTACTGTATAGCTTTCGCCTTCAATTCCCCATTGGTACATTAACTGACAAGGCTCACTCATAGCGTAATCTAAGAACTTACATGCCAATTGAGCATTCTTGGAAGCAGAGGTAACACCAAACATATTGCCTAGTTCCACACGACCTACATAATAACCTTCATAATTACCAGAGAGAGGTGCTGCACCTACAAATGCTGTATCAGCAGTTCCGTCATAATAAGGAAGCACATTACTGTACATCATGGACATTGCCCAGCTAAAATCAAAGGCAACACCTGTTAAGTCATTGGAAATTCGTTCAATTACTAAGTCACGATCCAAAGATGTATATTCAATTTCTAGAAGTCCTTCTTCATATAAACCATTTAAAAATTCTAGATATGCTTTGAAATTCTCTGCATCTGCATATGCATAAGTAACCTTTCCATTCTCATCAGGCATGAATCCACTTACAAGGTCCAAACCAAATGCTGGTCCAAACATATATGGAAGATACTCTGCCATAATGCTCATTGGAATCTCATCAGAAGCGTCTCCATTACCATTCATATCATTTTCCTTATAGTAACGAAGCATTTCCACAAAAGCATCCAAAGTGGTAGGCGCTTCAATTTCTGCCTTATCCAGCCATACCTGATTGTACATTAGTACTGGCTGATAATCCTTACCAACATTAGTACCTGGTACATAATAAATATGTCCATCTTCTGCGGTAATCTCAGCCTTAATTACAGGATTTTGATCTAGCCATGATGTAAAATTAGGCATAACGTTAAAATAATCATCTAGTGGTATAAATAGTCCAGACTTAATATAGGTCTGATTAGGGTCTTGATCAGGAAGTAGTACAATATCTGCATCTACTGCCCCTGTAGTCAACATGGGACCAACCGAATCTGTATAATTATTATAGTCTACCAATTGCCAGTCAACAGTGATTCCTGCATTGGCGATAACTGATTCCACAATTTCCGCACTGGCTATATCTACAGTAGTGTAGTTAGATGTTTGAGCAATAATTTTCAATGAAGCATTTTCATCTTTTGTAATAGGTCCCTCACCCGTATAAGTATACCCGCTTGCATCCTCTTTCGTTACCTCGGGAGCCTGACTGTTTCCGCTCTCTTTACCACCATCCTCCTTATTTCCACAAGCAGTAAGAGTTGTCATGGCCATAACTGTTGCTAAAAATAGTGCTGTTAACTGTCTCTTTCTCATCTGATTTCCTCCTGATTTTTTTATGTATTTTAACTGTAAAATAAGATGATACTTTTTATTTTACATGCTAATACCGTCTCTATGTTAACCAAATTTAACCTTTTACTGCTCCTAGCATAGTTCCTTCCACTAGATATTTTTGTACTAAAGGTACTACCATCATTATGGGAATGACCGATACCACGATACAGACATATCTAACTTGTATGGAAGATTGACTTGCTGCCGCCATGGTTACTTGAGATGTCTGCATAATTTCCGAGGAAGCCTCCAGCAGAATCCTTCTTAAGAACAACTGAAGCGGCTCCAAGGCCTTATTACTGATATAAAGCATGGCATTAAAGAAATCATTATATCTTGCTACTGCATAGTATAGTGTAAGTACTGCCAAGGTGGGCTTTACCAAAGGAATTGCAATCTTTGTCAATATCACGAAATCATTGGCACCTTCAATTGCTGCTTCTTCAAATAATTCTTCTGATATTGATTCAAAAGCAGATCGACAAATCATAACATTGTAAGCACTAATTAAAGTTGGTACAATCATTGCCCACCGAGAATTATACATTCCAAGTCCAGTTACGACTATGTAAATTGGAATCAAGCCTCCTGAAAAATACATGGTAAATGCTAATAAAAAATTCATTTGTTTTCGGAAGCAAAAGCTTCTGCGTGACAAGGGATATGCTGCCAAACAGGTGAAAATAATATTAAATGCAGTACCTACTACAGTATAGAAAAATGTATTTCCGTAAGACACCCATAATTGATCGTATTTTAATACAGTAAAGAGGGCATCAAAATTCAAATCTACGGGGAATAGTGTTACTAAACCTTTGTTCACAGCTTCCCCTGAACTGATTGAAACACTGACTACATATAAAAAAGGATAGATACAAAGCATGACTGCTATAAACAGGAAAGTATATACTGCTAGACTAAACAAAGTATCTCCAAATGATTGACGCTTGATTCGTTTCATATCTTACTCCCCTTTCTACCAAATTGCCGTATCTGTTAATTTCCTGCTAAAACGATTCGCTAGGAAAACTATGGTAAAGTTTACAATGGAATTAAAAAGTCCAACTGCTGCCGCATAGCTATAATTGTTACTCAAAATACCCTGTCGATATACGTAAGTTTGAATTACATCTGCAGTTTCATATACTGCTGTATTATATAAAAGATATACTTTTTCAAATCCTACGCTCATCATACTTCCCAACGACATTATCAAAAGCAAAATAATTGTGGGTTTAATACTTGGCAACACAAGATGCCATATTTCTTGCCGACGATTTGCTCCGTCCACTCTCATTGCCTCATATAAATCAGGAGAAATCCCCATAATAGCAGCCACAAAAATAATGGAGTTAAAGCCAAATGTCTGCCAAGAACCAGATATAACATAAATACGACGAAACCATTCTGGCAGGCTTAAAAAGTTGATACTCTCTATCCCGATAGCATTCAATACTTGATTTATAATTCCGCTAGATGGGGATAAAAAATTATTAATCATACCGCAAACAACTACTGTTGAGATAAAATATGGTAGATACGTAAGTACCTGAACCGTTTTTTGTACTCTCTTCCTGCGTAGCTGTGTTACTGCAACCGCAAACAGTATAGGAATTGGAAAACCAAAAATCAAGGAATAGAAAGAAAGAAGTAACGTATTCCTAACAAGCCTCCATGCATATATAGAACCAAAAAACTGTTTAAACCATTTTAGTCCAACAAATTCACTGGTAAAAAGGCCAGCCAGACCGGAACCCACTTTATATTGTGTAAACGCCATCCATAATCCACTCATGGGAAAATAGCAAAATACAATATAATAGATTACCACTGGAACCATCATTAATATTAGGTATCGGTTCCGCTTTAGTATCTTCTTCCATTTTTCCCGTTTCTCTTCTTTTGTTAGCTTTCTGCTTAAGTTGATTGTCTTTGTTTTCATCAGAACACTCCTTTGCCTAACCTAAATTGGAATTGGATATTTTTTATATTTTTACACTTCTTGACGCGCTTTTATCGTACAATATGCTCTTTATATTGTATAGCATCAAAAAATGAACTCCTTGTTTTATGCAAAAAGACGAAAAAATGATGCAATCAATTCTGATGCATCATTTTTTACCAATTTTGATTCATTTAATTTTCTTCTAAAAAATCACTGGGATTCATCCCCATAATACTCTTAAAGTTCCTGCGGAAAGTCAGTTGATTCGTATAACCACACATATTTCCCACTTCTGTTAGGGAATATTGTCCCCCCTTCAGAAGTTCCACCGCCCTATTTATCCTCTTATCCTGAATATATTGTAAATAAGTGACTCCATACCGTTTCTTACACAACAGGGATAAGTATTTATTACTTACCTTGAACTTATCAGTGAGACTTTGTAGGGATAAATCTGGGTCATAAGTATTATCTTCAATAAAAGTGATAATATCATCTTCTAACCTTAAATCATTTTCACCTGCAATTGCTTGCTCATAAAGAGAATCTGCAATAGAAAGCAATGCTGCATCATAATAATCAAACACTTCCTTAAGTGTTGCAAGAGATCTGTACTTTTCAATATTAATATGGACCGTATTCACCTTTGTTATCTCTTTTAATGTTTTTATAATAGATAAATGCAATTCATCAATTAATGCTCGGTACATTTCTGGCGAACCACCCAAATCCCAGTTCTTTTGATAAATATCTGAGAGAAACTCTCTGATTTTGTCTTTATTATATTTTTCAAGATATTTTCTCAACTTTTCCTGAAAGTTTACTGGGAAAAAGTAATCAGAAGGCTTTCCGCTAGCTGCTTCTAGGAAATATACCTCACCTCTTCCATCTGTAAGAATACCGTCCAAAGCCTTAAGTGCACCTTCGCATGCACTTTTTAGTTCATTAATGTCATCCCTTACAATATCCACTCCCATAGTAACATGGCAGTTATTTTTCTCCCCAGACGTTCTGATATATTTATGTATCTGATAAAAGGTTTCATCCATAAGTTGTTCACTGTCAAAATTCATTATCAGGAAAACATTATAGATATCCCTAAAATAAAACGCCATATGCAACTCATCAGTAGAAAAGACCTCCGTTATCGTCTGGAACAACTCATTTAATTCCTGCTTATGAGAATCCTCTGATATGGCAGTATTCCTATCATATGCAAAGTTTACGATGGATACAATAAAATAAGGTTTAATTAAATCAAGATAGTTTTCTTCCGAAAAAATCTGTATGGTATCGCTCTCCATATTACCTGACAACATAAAATGTAGCATTCCAGTCTTCGCATAGGGTGTGATAGTCAACATTTTCTCCCGATATCCATTCTTTTCACCAATTAAATTCCTAATACCGCTGATAATGTTATCCATTTCATTAGAAACTTCTCCTGATAGAACCTCCCCCTTCTTACCTTGGGTGAGATTTTCCTCTGACTCCTCTTCTCCTGTTACCATTTGTCCCAAACGGTTAATAGGAAGGTAATACTTTTTACTCGCCCAATAAGCCAACCACACAAAGAAAATAGAAATCACTACAATAATTCCCATAATGAGGTAAAATACACGATCCCCTTCCATAGGAATTTTACTAGAAGCATAGACTTCATAAGTTATACCCGAGATTTGTCCTGACTCCTTGCTGTACAAATTCCCTTTAGCATCCCCAAACTGTAGAATCTCATTATCATTATAAAGTATTCTGGCACCATATCCTTCTTGCAGTACATCTTGAATATCATTCTGCAAGGTTTTTATATCAAATAGGATGCATATAGTACCAATATCTCTTCCAGTCTGATAAGTATAGACATCACAATACAAAAGTGATTCTTTATTGAAAGAATATCTCTTACTGTTCATTCCAAATGCTTGATTCAATGAGCCTGATATTAAACAGGGAAATTCTTGGTTCTGTGCCTGATATTCCTCAGACAAGCTTATAACACCAATACTAGAATAGGCCTTATTATTATCGAGGAAAATAATTGTCTTATATATAGACAGTCCTCCAGATGCCATTGTGTTTTTAAGCTCACTTTGAATCGTGAATAGGGTATAAGAATTAAGCATTGTTCCCAACTGACTACTGAGATAAAGCTGCTTTAATGAAGTAGAATAGCTCAAATTCTGCACTATATTCCTAGCATTTGACAGTCTCTGGTCCAGAATACTGCCCACTTCATCCAATTGAATTTCACTTTTCCTAGCGATTTGGATTCTATTAATTTGATGATTCTCATATACGATAAAAGACGTGTATACAAAGAGACATACGAAAATTACAAGTATATAGGTGGAAAATAGTCTTCTGAACAATTTACTTTGAAACATAGAACCCTCCCAATCAGTCAATCTGCCTGTCGCAGATGCCTGCCTTATGCTTATGTAAAATAATATATATCTGTTATCTTATCATAGGCATGTAAGGGATTACAATCAACAAATTTTGGGCTTTATTCTCTCCTCATGCTTTTACCTCTTCTAAATCAATTTCAATTTTCATCCCTAAAGCAAAGGCAATTCTTACCATCATTTCCAATGAGGGATTATAGTTTCCACTCTCAAACCTTGTAATATTAGTTCTGGGAATGCCTGCTGATTCTGCAAGTTCAGCTTGTGTGAGCTTATTGTCTTTGCGACATTTTATATATTTTTCTATGACTTTTCTTCTTGTCTCGTCTTGTATTGTTTCTATTAGAATTTCACTGGTACCATCTGTATATAAGTAATCCATATTCTACCTCCGTCCACTATTGAATAAAACCCCCAAACTATTGTAATTATATTACAGCATTTTGAGGGTCAA
>CAZKGP010000085.1:0-8444 GCA_964552225.1 uncultured Acetatifactor sp. | reverse complement strand
TACGGCAGCCTAAAGGGAGGACGTGTATCAATATGGTAAATTTAAAAATTGATGGAATTGCCTTATCTGTAGAAGAAGGAACTACCGTTATGAAAGCGGCATCCAGCATTGGAATTGAAATTCCCCATTTATGCTATTTGGAAGGGATAAATGAAATCAGTGCTTGTAAAGTATGTGTTGTAGAAATGTATGGAAAGTCTAAGTTGATTACAGCATGTAATAGCCCAGTAGAAGAGGGCATGATTATTTTTACCAATTCACCAAAGGTAAGAAGTGTACGCCGTACCAATGTAGAATTAATTCTTTCACAGCACGATTGTCACTGTGCAACTTGTGTAAGAAGTGGCAATTGTAATTTACAAAAACTATCTAATGATTTGGGAATCTTAGAGGTGCCATATAAAGAAGAGGTTCCGGATACACCATGGGATCATAACTTTCCATTGATTAGAGACTCGAGAAAATGTATTAAATGCATGCGTTGCGTTCAAATTTGTGATAAAGTACAAGGTCTACATATTTGGGATGTACAAAATACAGGCTCCCGTACCACTGTGGATGTGGCTGGTAATAAAACAATTGATTGCTCTGACTGTACCTTATGCGGACAATGTATTACACATTGCCCTACAGGAGCACTAAGAGAAAGAGATGATGTTCCCAAAATATTTGATGTACTTGCCAATCCTGATAAAATAACAGTTGTTCAAGTTGCGCCAGCAGTTCGTACTGCTTGGGCAGAAGAATTAGGTTTGTCTCCAGAAGAAGCAACGGAAGGTCGCATGGTTGCTACTTTAAAACGAATCGGATTTGATTATGTATTTGATACCAATTTTGCAGCCGACTTAACCATTATGGAAGAAGGAAGTGAATTATTACAGCGACTGGAAACACCAGATAAATATGCTTGGCCAATGTTTACATCTTGCTGCCCTGCATGGGTTAATTTTGTTAGTAAAAAATACCCTAAATATTTACGTAATCTATCTACTGCCAAATCACCTCAACAGATGTTTGGTGCTATGACGAAAAGTTATTTTGCTCAAAAAATGGGTATTGAACCTAATAATATTTGTAGCATATCAATTATGCCTTGTATCTCCAAGAAAAGAGAGGCTTCTTTGTCTTATATGAAGAGTGCAGGAGCTGGTCAAGACGTGGATATTGTATTAACAACAAGAGAATTGGTCCGCTTGATTCGCGCAGAACATATTAATCCTAAGTTTTTAAAAGATGAAAACTGGGATTCACCATTAGGAGAAGGGACAGGAGCGGCTGTTATTTTCGGTGTAACAGGTGGTGTTATGGAAGCTGCTCTTCGTACTGCATATGCAGTAGTGGAAGGAAAGAACCCTGAACCCAAAGCATTTGTGGCAGTTCGCGGAGAAGATGGTCGTAGAGAAGCAGAATTTAAGTTAGGTGATACCGTATTACATACGTGTACAGTTAGTGGACTTGGTAATGCTGAAAAATTAATGCAAGATATTATTAATGGAAAAGTAGATTATGATTTTGTGGAAGTAATGTCATGTCCTGGTGGCTGCGTAGGCGGTGGTGGGCAACCTATACACGATGGATGTGAAATGGCCCAAGAAAGAGGCGTTCAATTGTATCAATTGGATGAAGAAAGACCAATACGATTCTCCCATGAGAACTCGGAGGTTCAAACTGCATATGCAGAATTTCTTGGCAAACCATTAAGTCACAAATCTCATGAATTATTACATTCAGACCATGTGAATGAACTATATTTTGAGACACACAATTATCTTTAATGAACTAGTATTATTGCACAAAAAACGTAAGTTGAAAATGTGAGAAGTGTAAGAATTAAATAAAGTCAATTGACAACCTAAGTAGTGTCTGCTACGATATGTGTACATAAATCAATTTGTACATGGGTTGTTACGGAAACGGCAAAACCATCTTAAAAATTAGGGGAACTTAATTTTTTAGGTGGTTTTTTATATTATGGGGATAAGCGGATGAAAATTTGTAAAATTATCAATAATAATATTGTTAGTTCATTGGATGATAAAAAACGTGAGATTATTGTTATGGGCAAAGGACTAGGTTTTGGTACAAAATCAGGTATGGATATTGATGAACAAAAAATAGAGAAAATCTTTCGTATGGATACACCTAGTGAAATGAAACAATTTACTCATTTACTTAGAGATGTTCCACTGGAAATAGTACAAGTAGTTACAGAAATTATTAACAAGGCAAAAGAACATATACCAGATAAATTACAAGAAAGCATATATCTCACATTGATTGACCATATTAATTTTGTCAGGGAAAAACAGAGACAGAATATTCAATTTCATAATCCGTTACTATATGACATTAAGAGATTATACAAAATAGAATATAAGATTGGAGAAGAAGCAGTAAAACATATTAATTCAGTTTTAAGAGTGGAGTTTCCAAAAGAGGAAGCAGCGTCTATTGCCCTTCATTTTATCAATGCAAGGCTAGGGATGGAATTACCTGAAACGATTAGCGTTGCAAAGATTATTCAGAACACATTAAAAATTGTTCAATATTACTATAATATTACCATTGACCATGATTCTATAGAAGCTGAGTATTTTACGTCGTATTTAAAGTTTTTTGCTCAAAGGGTGATTAATCATAAGATGCTTAAATCAGCAGATGATGCAATAGACGATATGGTAATGGAACGTTATTATAAATCATATTCGTGTGTTGTACGTATTGCCAATTATATAAAAAAGGAATATGGAATTGAGATAAGTCAGGGTGAAATGATTGATCTAACGGTTCAAGTAGAAAGGATTACTAATAAATGAATACTGGATATCAAAAAGGCAAGATTATATTTTTTGACATAGATGGAACTCTTTTAGAAAGAACGGGGGTAATTTCAAAGAGCACTATGAGGGCTCTAGTAGCAGCGAAGAAAAATGGAAATAGCTTATGCATTGCCTCAGGGCGATTAAAGGGAAATTTACCAGAAGTAATAAAAGAATTTGAGTGGGATGGTTATGTGTTAGGAAGTGGGATGTATGCGGAATACAAGAATCAAGTAATTGTAGAGGAACAACTCTCAATAGAACATCTTTATGATTTTTTAGATTATATAAATCAAGAAGAGGGAATTGAAATTGTCCTAGAAGGGAATGATAATTCTTATGTTACAAAGAATGGACAGAGCAAATTTTATGAATATGTTGTAAAGACAGGGTATTTTAACGACTTGGAGAGTATTCATAAGATGTTATCGGGTCAATTTAAGGTGGTAAATGATTTAAGAAACATAACAGATGTCAAAAAAATGATGTATTTTAGCGATGGAAATATGGAAACGGTACATGCAATGATTGATAAATTTAGGGGGATTTATGAATTTGCTCCTAACAGTATAGGGCTTCAAAATAGCTTGGAAAGTGGTGAGATTCTAAAATGGGGAATAACAAAAGCTTCTGGAATTAAGCAAATGATATCTCATATAGGATTTAAGAAAGAAGATATAGTTGCATTTGGGGACGGATACAATGATATAGAAATGATAGAAATGGCTGGTGTTGGGATTGCTATGGGAAATGCAGTTCAGAAACTAAAAGATGTTGCAGATATAGTGACAGACTCTCAGGCCAATGATGGAATTTATAAAGCTATGACTAAATTAAGACTGATAGCGTGAAAAGAAAGGCGGAAGGATTTATGCAAAAATTTGAATACGTAATAACAGATGAGGTGGGGATGCATGCAAGGCCAGCAGGTTTGCTTGTAAAGGAGGTAGGTAAGTATGCTTCCAAAGTGCAGATATCGTTAGGAGAAAAAGTTGCAGATGGAAACAAGTTATTTGCACTTATGCAGCTAGGCATCAAAAAAAATGACTGTATAACAGTAACGATTGAAGGCTCAGATGAAGAAAATGTGGCAGTAGAATTAAAACAATTTTTTGAAAACAATTTATAATAAGTAAAGTGGATTGTTACTTCGGGAAGGAAGGCAAAACCCTATTAAGACAGCGCACCCCGGCGAATTGTTTTGATATGGTTTTTTTTTATCAAATTTATGCCTGTAAAATAAGGATTGCAGGTAATGGAAAGGCGAGGTTATTATGGAAAAATATGCAGGTTTAGCCAAAACTATTATTAAAAATATTGGCGGAAAAGAAAATGTAGAAAGTCTGACACATTGTATTACTAGATTAAGGTTTAAGTTAAAGGATGAGAGTAAAGCAAATACGGAAGTGCTAAAAAGTACTGAGGGGATAGTGACTGTTATGATTAGCGCAGGTCAGTATCAAGTAGTAATTGGAAATCATGTATCTGATGTATATGATGCAGTTGCCGAATTAGGAGGTTTTCAAACAACAAGTAGTGGACCAACAAAGAAAATGGGCGCAGGTGCAGCAATTATTGATGCCATCTCAGGCATATTCCAGCCTATACTGGGCGTTTTGGCTGCAGTAGGTATTCTAAAAGGACTATTGGCATTATTTGTATTCTTAGGGATTCTTTCAGATACAGGTCCAACATACCAATTATTATTTTCAATAGCAGATGCATTCTTTCATTTTCTGCCAATTATATTAGGATACACTGCGGCTGAAAAGTTTAAGTTAAATAAGTTTACAGGTATGGCAATTGGAGGTGCACTTTGTTATCCCGCTATGACAGCACTTTCTTCAGCAGGTGCAGTAGGTACTTTATTTGCGGGAACTATATTTGAAACAGCATACCAAAGTTCATTTTTAGGTATTCCTGTTATCATACCAGCAAGCGGATACCCTTCTAGTGTTGTACCCGTTATTGCAGCGGTATTTGTTGCCTCTCGTGTAGAGCGGTTGTGGAAGAAGATTATCCCAGATGTGGTGAAAACATTTTTAGTACCATTATTTACCCTTATTATTGTTGTACCACTTACCTATTTATTAATAGGTCCCATTATGAGCATTCTTTCTTCATTGTTATCAGCATTATTTGAACAATTATTTGCTTTTAGTGGAATCCTTGCAGGTGTTTTACTTGGTTCTATTTGGCAGATATTAGTTATATTTGGTTTACATTGGGCGATTGTTCCAATTGCCATTATGGATGTAGCAGCTAATAATTACACCGCCATTTTAAGTCCTACTTTTGCGGCATCTTTTGCACAAATAGCAGTAGTATTGGCAATCATATTAAGAACAAAGGATAGAAAATTAAAAGAAGTTGCAATTCCAGCATTTATATCAGGTATCTTTGGGGTTACGGAAGCAGCAATTTATGGTGTGACCTTACCTAAGAAAAAACCATTTGTTATTTCTTGTATTGCAGCCGCAGTGGGTGGTGGAATCATTGGATTTTCAGGAGCAGCGCAAAATAGTGTAGGTGCGTTAGGAGTGTTTGGGCTTCCAAGCTTTATTGTATCAGAAACAAAGGATGTTTCAGGACTGATATGGGTACTGGTGGCTTCCGCTATTTCCATGGCCTTGGCTTTTATTATGACAATGGCAACCTATAAAGAAGAGGCTGTTGCTGGAGAAGTAGGGCAGATAGAAACCCTTGTAAATCCAATTAAGGGGAATGTAATTAAAGTTGATGATATTCCAGATGAAGCTTTTGCAAGTGGCGCTCTGGGCTCTGGTGTTGGTATTGAACCAACAGAAGGTAAAGTATATGCCCCTTGTGATGGGGAGATAAGTATGGTATTTCAGACCAAGCATGCCATAGGTTTGGTAGCTGCAAATGGAGCAGAAATATTAATACATGTTGGAATTAATACAGTTAATTTGGAAGGTAAGTATTTTGATATCAAAACAAAGATTGGTGACAATGTTAAAAAAGGTCAACTTATTATGGAATTTGATATGAAGGGAATCAAGGAGGAAGGATATTCATTGGTAACTCCAGTTCTCGTAACAAATACAGATGAGTTTAATAATATTGAAGTTGAATTAGGTAAGAATTTTATAGTAGGACAAGAAATTATAAGAATAAAATAATTGTGAAATAGAGTATATTATACGACTTTAAGAATGGAGGATTATGATACATGGCAGGATTTAGAACAGATTTCCTTTGGGGTGGTGCAACTGCTGCCAACCAATGCGAAGGAGCATATAACCAAGGAGATAGAGGATTAGCAAATGTTGATATGATTCCCAGTGGGGAAGATAGATGGAAAATTGCAACAGGAGAACTGAAAAACCTTGAATTAAATGATAAGTATAATTATCCAGGACATGAAGCAATAGATATGTATCATCATTACAAAGAGGATATTGCCTTATTTGCAGAAATGGGCTTTAAATGTTATCGCTTCTCTATTGCATGGAGTAGGATTTTCCCAAATGGTGATGAGGAAACACCAAATGAAGAGGGGCTTGAATTCTATGATAATTTAATTGATGAATGTTTAAAATATGGAATCAAACCATTAGTCACCATCTGTCATTTTGATGTACCAATGGGACTGGTTCAGAAAATTGGAGGGTGGAAAAGTCGTGAAATGATTAACTATTTTGTTAAGTTTTCCACAGTTCTGTTTGAAAGGTACAAAGATAAGGTAGAGTATTGGCTCACCTTTAATGAGATAAATATGATTTTACATGCACCTTTTATGGGAGCTGGTCTTGTATTTGAGGAAGGTGAAAACAAAAACGAAATCAAATATCAGGCAGCTCATTATGAACTAGTTGCCAGTGCTATGGTCACAGAAGTTGCGCACCGTATCAATCCTAATTTTAAAATAGGTTGTATGTTGGCAGCTGGAAATACCTATGCAAATACTCCAGACCCAGCTGACGTATTTAAAGCACTTGAAAAGGATAGGGAAAACTACTTTTTTATAGATGTTCAATCTAGAGGTGAATATCCTTCTTATGCTCTAAAATTATTTGAAAGGGAGCAAATCAATTTAGATATTACCCAAGAGGACAAAGAAATTCTGAAAAACAATACTGTTGATTTTATTTCCTTTTCCTATTATTCCTCAAGACTTACAAGTGCTGACCCAAAGGCAACGGTATCAACTCAGGGAAATGTGTTTGCTACCTTAAAAAATCCGTATTTGAAAGCAAGCGAATGGGGATGGCAAATAGACCCATTGGGATTAAGAATCACACTAAATTCCTTGTATGATCGGTATCAAAAACCACTTTTTATTGTTGAAAATGGATTGGGTGCAGTTGACACATTAGATAAAGATGGTAAAATTAATGATAATTATCGCATAGATTATTTGAGGGAACACATAAGAGCGATGAAAGAAGCTGTAGAGATAGATGGTGTTGATTTATTAGGATATACGCCTTGGGGATGCATTGATTTGGTAAGTGCCTCAACAGGAGAAATGAAAAAACGTTATGGATTTATTTATGTGGATCGTGACGACCAAGGAGCGGGTAGTTTCCAGCGGATGAAAAAGAAATCATTTAATTGGTACAAACAAGTAATTGCATCAAATGGAGAACATTTGGAGTAAGGAGCTGTATCTATGATAAAAACACAAGGTAAAAGCATATGTAAAAAAGTAACAATCGGAGAACTCTTTTTTTATGAAAAAAAAGAAGTTCAGGTTAAACGCGAAAAGATTGACAATGTTGAGCGTGAAAAAAGAAAATTTGAAACAGCTAAAGATGAAGCAAGACAGCAGTTGCAGCTATTATTTGACAAAGCAAGAGTCGAATTAGGAGAAGCAGAAGC
The DNA here is from genome assembly GCA_964552225.1 of uncultured Acetatifactor sp. Taxonomy (GTDB): domain Bacteria; phylum Bacillota; class Clostridia; order Lachnospirales; family Lachnospiraceae; genus Acetatifactor. The sequence goes on along the minus strand of CAZKGP010000085.1, from coordinate 780 downwards.
TGCAATATTTGATATACACATTATGATGTTGGATGATGAAGACTTCTGTGAATCCATTTATAGTATCATTGAAACACAAAAGGTTTGTGCAGAGTATGCGGTGGCAACTACAGGAGAAAATTTTGCACGAATGTTTGCAGATATGAATGATGATTATATGAAAGGAAGGGCAGCAGACGTAAAAGATATTTCGGAACGTTTGATTCAGATTTTGGTGAATGGAAATGTAGATTCCTCAAACCCTTCTAAGCCAGTAATCATTGTAGCAGATGATTTGGCTCCAAGTGAAACAGTACAGATGGATAAGGATAAGCTTTTGGGATTTGTGACGCGTCATGGTTCTATGAATTCACATACTGCAATATTAGCTAGAACCATGAATATACCTGCACTAATAAATGTAAATATAGAAAAAGAGTGGCATGGTAAGACTGCAATATTAAATGGCTATTCAGGTGAAATGATAATTGACCCTGATGAAACAGCAGTTCTGGAAGCTGAAAAATTAATGGAAGAAGATAAAAAATCTGAAATGCTTCTTAAAGAATTAAAGGGTAAAGATACAATTACCAAAAGTGGGAAGAAGATTAATCTTTATGCTAACATCAGCAATGTAGCTGATACTGGACAAGCGTTAATCAATGATGCAGAGGGCATTGGATTGTTCCGTAGTGAGTTTCTTTATTTACAGTCAAAAAACTTTCCAACCGAAGAAGAACAGTTTAAAGCCTATAAAACAGTAGCTGAAAATATGGCTGGGAAAAAGGTGATTATCAGAAC
>CAZKGP010000084.1:0-8447 GCA_964552225.1 uncultured Acetatifactor sp. | reverse complement strand
AAGTAGTAGATTGTAATTGTGGCCATGTGATATAACGGAATTTCTGCCAAGCATTGGCACCATCTAGCCCTGCTGCCTCATATAATTCTCCTGAAATGCCCTGCAGTCCTGCCAGATAGATTACCATGTAATAACCCATAAATTTCCATACACTGAATAAAATCATACTAACTAAGACTAGTCCTGAGGAAAACCATTGAGGCAGATTTTCCTGAGGCACGCCAAATACATTCAGTAGGGTACTGTTTATAGGACCTTTGTTTGGATGAAAGAGCATCTTCCAAACTGATGTAATTGCTACCAAGGAAGCCACATAAGGGAAAAATGCCAAAGTTCTAAATATCCCTCTTCCAAAAACCTTTTGATTTAATACAATGGCAAGCGCAAGTGATGTAATCATAGTGAGAGGTACGGTTCCAATACAGTAGATAATAGTATTACGAAGTGCCGCCTTAAAGAAATTATCATTAAGAAGCATTTTGAAGTTATTTAATCCCGTAAATTTAATGGGATTACTGCCATCCCACTCCATAAACGCCAGCCCAAAAGCAAAGACAATGGGGACTAAAGTAAAAACAGCAAATCCAATAAAATTGGGTGCAATAAAGGAATATGCAACTAGGTTTTTCTTTATCTCTCTATTTAGCTTTAATTTTTTTCTATTCATGTTTTCTATTCCTCTGGTTACTATTTTTAAAATAGGGCTGACGTATGTCAACCCTATATATGCTTATGGATATTTCATATCTATCTATTTAGAATCTTGCCTACTTCTGCATTCATTTCTTTGATACCATCTTCCACAGACATTTCATTTGTCATAACACTTCCATGATAGGAATCCAGTACTGAATTGATTTCAGATACATTCTCTGCATAAGGAACTTCTAAATATAAATTGGATACATTAAGGGCTTCTTTACTTTCTGCATCTGAAGGATATCCATCCAAACTTGTAATAATATCAATTGCTTCACTTGTCATAATTGCTGGGAAGTTACCTGTAGAAGCCATAACCTTAGCTCCTTCTTCTCCACTTACCCATTCAACAAATTCCCAAGCGGCATCTTGCTTATCTGTACTTGATGTTACAGCCAAACCAGTAATAGTACCAAGAGTGGAACCAGCTTCTACACCCTCTGCATGTGGATATTTTACAATACCCCAATTACCGCATAAGCTACTGTCATACTCACCATTTTCCAGATTTGTTAACATAGTCGCAATATACCAAGAACCCATATTCATCATAGCCACATCTCCACCAGAGAATGCTGCTGAATAATGTAAGCCTTCTGTTTTTAAATCTGTATAAGATCTACATACTCCATCTTTCTCTTGGTTTAATACCATCTCATAATATGGAGCAAAGAAATCATATTCACCATCTAAAATAGTATGTTTTCCATCTAATACACCAAATAATTGAACTGCCGATCTCCATGTATGATAATGTGTACCATATACTTGAGAACCAAACGTAGTATCTGTTAATTTTCTAGCTAATGCATCATATTCATCAAATGTCATATCATTAGTAGGGTAAGCTTCTTCTGCTGCATCAAATACATCCTTATTGTAATATAGCAACCAAAAATCACTTCTAAATGGAAGTTGATATAAAGAGCCTTCCACAGTAATCTGATCTGTGGTTCCTGCATATTTTGATAAGTCAATGCCTGCATCTGCTATGTAAGAATCTAATGAAAGAATTGCATTTTTTTGTACCAAGGTAGCATAACCTGGAACATCCTTTATCGTTACTACATCCAACTCAGAACCTTCTCCTGATAATTCTGTTGCCAATACAGTCATATAATCTGATGAACCTAAGTCAATCATCTCAATGGTTACATTGGGGCGAATCAGTGCATATTGATCAACTAATTCCTGCCAATAAGCTGTAGATTCTTTGTCCCAAATGGCCCACTTTAAGGTAACAGGTTCTGCACTCACTTCTTCCTTTGTATCTTCTTTACTGTCCACTGAAACAGTTGTCTGTGTATTCACCTCTGCCTTACTGTCATCCTTTACAGCAGGATCAGCAGTGTTACCACAACCTGCCAATGTTGATACTGTTAATACAACTCCAAGTAATAAACTTAATACCTTTTTCCTCACTTTTCTTCCTCCCTTGAATTAAAAGTTTATGTGTACTAATTATTATTTGTTACAATTATTAGTATAAATATTACCACTATTATTTAACATGGAATATATTACTAAATCATTTATAATTTATTCCAAATTGTTTTTCCTTAACTTTAAGGATATACTATTTTTAGATATCATGTAAATTCTTTAGATAGAATAGACTTTAATATACATTTTTTCTATAATAATGATACCAGGGTCCAAAGGTCATGCTTTTCATGCTTGCATGAAAAAGCATGAATTTAGGACCCGCCAAACATGAGAAAATAGCCCGATAGGGCGGTTTTCGAATGTTTACGGATTGCGAGAGCACAAAGTGCGAAGCAATCCGTAGGTATCATGGAAGCCTAAACAGTGATTCCCCCCTATAATAAGCACAAGACGAGGTTCGCAATGAGTAAAAATATTTTAAATAGCATCCCTAAAACAATCATACTAATCTCTCTTACTTTTACTATAGGTATCAGTCTAATCATTGCCATTTTCAGTTCTTATATCTATCAAACAAAATACAAGAACCAGCTTGTTTCTTCAACAGAAATTAATCTTCGTTTTCTAGCAAGCTCTATTGATTCCAATTGGTCAAATATACTTAATTTTAATAGGTGGTGTCAAACCAACAGTACAATACTTAGTTACGTATCAGATACCACCAATAATTCAACTCTTGCATTGACTGCTCATGAGCGTCTGACTGAAGAGTACCAAAATCTTGCTAACACCAGTTATATACATCGCATTGTTATTACCGCTTGCACAGATAAATATTTGCAAATAGTTCCTGTTACATATTCTACCTCTAAAAATGTAGCTCAGGGTGCCAAGGAATTGGCCTATTTTGATGAATTATACAGCAACCCATCCTATGATTTTTCCATAGGACTTCAAAAAGATCCTTTTTATTCCGGCTCTCCCAAAGATGTAATGACTATTATTCGCCCTATTACATATAAGTTTAAATCGAACTTAAACGGATGGCTTTTTTTACAGATAAATACAGATTACTTTTGTAAACCATTGAAAAATTATAATGCTCCAGAAGATTCTATTCTACTATATCATATAGGAGATTTTTGCTATATTGCGGATCCAGAGCAAATGACTTATACCTCAGATCCATATACCATAATAAATGTTATTGATGCCAAGTTTATTGATAAAGGTACACAAGCTTATAATATTGTTACAAAAGAGGGTAAAAAAAGTATTCTTGTTCAAACTCCCATTAACAATATGGAGGGGTGTTATATCAGCCAAACCATATCCTTAACCGAGTTAAATACTCAAACCACACTCTTTTATTACATCATACTCTTTGTTTTTGTGTCTATTATCATTTTAACCAGTATACTTATTTATCTCTTGAACCGCACTATAGTTGTTCCTGTCAAGCAACTGAAGAACCACATAGGTGTAGTATCCACTGGTGATTTTTCTTATAATAGCTCTATCGAATGGAATCATGAATTAGGGGATATCGGAAAAGGGATTAATGAATTGTCTAGAAATGTGGAAGCGCTTATGGAAAAGCGAATTGAGGATGAGAAGCAAAAATCAGACTTGGAATACAAGATGTTGCAAAGTCAAATAAATCCTCATTTTATATACAATACACTTAATTCTATAAAGTGGATGGCTACGATACAAAATGCTACTGGTATTGCTGAAATGACCACAGCTCTTTCACGCTTACTTAAAAGCATATCCAAGGGTACTACCCTTTTAGTCCCTATCAGAGATGAGCTTGATTTGTTACGGGAATACTTTACCATACAACAATATCGCTATGGAAACACTCTTGAGTTAGATATCAATGTGTCAGACGATTATCTTCTTGACTGTTCCATTGTTAAATTCACTCTCCAACCATTAGTTGAAAATGCTATATTTCACGGAATTGAACCTAAGGGAACCATTGGAACAATTACCATCAATGTTATAGAAACCGACAACGGAGATATCCAAATTGAAGTAATTGATAATGGTGTGGGAATGGATGAGGAAACTGCTAAAAGTCTATTTACCCAAAAATTTGAACCTTCTTCTAGCTTTTTTAAAGAAATTGGTATAAATAATGTTCATAAAAGAATTCAATATGAATTTGGTCCTTCTTATGGTATGAGCATCAGCAGTCGGGTTGGAGATTTTACAAAAGTATGTATTTTGCTTCCTAAGGTAATATTCCAGTAGTACTAGTTAAAATTCATAGAAAGTGTAATGTGCTCATAGCACAAAAGGTGAATGCAATATGTATAAAATATTGATTGTAGATGATGAGCCTTTGGTTCAGATAGGTGTACAATCCATGCTGGATTGTGATGGCTTAGAACTAGAAATATGTGGTATAGCCTCTAATGGTAAGATGGCTTATGACATGATAGAAAACAATAGACCTGATATTGTGGTAACCGACATTAAGATGCCTATTATGGATGGGCTTTCTTTGGTACGACTTTGTCGAGAGCAATATGGTAGTAATTCACCAGAGTTCATTATTTTAAGTAGCTATGAAGAATTCTATATGGCGAAAGAAGCTCTTACTTATCAAGTAATTGATTATTTAATTAAAATAGAATTAACGCCTCAAGTTATTAATGACGCTGTCAAAAAAGCTATGGAACGATGTAAAATAAAGAAACCTATTTCCATGGTTACACAGTTACTTACCACCAACGACATGAATTCTTTTTATGAAAAATTTTACATCCGGCTCTTGCACAATCTATTTGAAAGCGAAGAACAATTTAATCTTCAAAGTCATGATTTGGGATTTCACTTTGAATATAAATCCTACGCTGTTTCCTATTTGGAAATCATTCGTAATTCAGATAATAACATGCCTTTAAATAAACAAATTGATTTATATACAAGCAGTCTACAAATGCTAAAGGACATCATTGTAAAATATTTGCCTTGCCATATTATTTCACTTGATTTTAAGCATTTTGCTATTATATATTGCTTCCGTGACATAGATAATATTAACTATTCAGATGCAATTTTATCTATTATGCAGGTAGTCGGTAAAACCCTACATAATTATTATAACGTGTCTTTGCGGGCTGGAACTGGTATCCTTGTTGAATCCCCAATGGACATTGCCGACTCTTATCAATGTGCTCGGCAGATATTTTCTAAAACCTCCATAGACACTCCTTATTGCGCCTATGATAAAGATGCCTCTACCGATACCTACAAAAATGCTTTTAATATGGCTTTGTTCAGAGATAGCTTGATAAAAGCATATGAAGAGTTTGACAGTGATGTTCTTTACTATACTTTGACTCAAATTATCGAACTATTTAGTAACAGTCCTTCTAATTTCCTACAAGCTATGGATATTTCCTGTAATATACTTTATCTGTCCATCTCTCTACTTCCCCAAGGCTCTGAGATGGTTGCTACCATATTTAAAGAACATAACGATAGCTATTTTTCTCTTTATAAACAACAAACCACACAGCAATTGTCAGAGTGGATGATCCTATTTCGTGATGGTTTAATGAATGTATTTAAAGAGCATAAAAAAGAATATAAAAATCATATTGTAATTAAAGTAAAGAAATATATAGCCTCACATATTAATGAGCATCTTACACTTAATGATGTAGCCGCTATCTTTGGCATTAGTGCCAACTATCTAAGCCAGTTATTTAAAAAATATAACGACATTGGATTCAGTGATTACACTACATTATGTAAAATTGAAAAGGCAAAAGAATTACTAGGAGATTCTCACCTAAAGATTTATGAAATTTCAGATATGCTTGGATTTGAAAGTGCGTTTTATTTTAGTAAAGTGTTTAAAAAGGTTTGCGGAGTATCTCCTACTGAATATCAGAATCAATTGTTGTATGTGAAGTGAAAGAACTAAAAAGCAGGTCTGAGGATGAATACCTCAAACCTGCTTAGAAACTTAACTATTACGTATTTCTCTTAGTAATTGCTTTAATTTTTCTACTTGTTCAATCGATAATTTAGTTTTTTTAGAGTACATTGCCATCATGTCTTCAACTGTTTTAACGATTTCGCACAATTCAGTTTCTACCACCTTTTCAAAATAAGCATCTCGGCTCATTAACGGAATAAATATCTTGTGTTTTCCTTTCCGAATACTATTCAAATATCCTTTATTTATAATTCGATGTAAAAGGGTAGAAATGGTTGTAACTGCATAATCATTATGCTCTTTAAAATAAGCATATATAAATTTACTCTCAACTCCTTCTGGGTTATCCCATATTTTATCCATTATTTTTAATTCTGTTTCTGACATTTTTTTCATTATTACATAATACCACTTTATTGTAAAAATATCAATCCCTAATATATTGCTTATATCCTACATTGAGTATTAAGATTTCCAAAGACTATGTAAATTACAGTAGGCATATACTGCCTCAACCTCATCTCCAGCGCAAAGGGCAAAATTTACTACTGGTTTATCACCTGGATTTAATAATTTACGCTGATTGCCTTGTTTTGTCTGCAACGATACCCATTCTATATAATGTTCTGGTATCATAGGATGTTCCGCAGAGCCTACATTAACCGTTACCATATTACCCTCTACCTTATATACAGGGACATGTTTCTCCGCAGCAGCATCTGTTGTTCCTGGAATTATTTCTTTCATCTCCTGCCCACAACATGTTAATGGGGCACCTGAATCTTTAACTTTAGCGACAATATTTCCGCACAACTGGCAAATATAAAACTTTTGTTCCATTTTCATTTCCTCGCTTTCATTTGTAGTTTTCAGCTTCTCTTAGTAGAGCAATATTTCCGTCATATATAAAATTATTATAGCACACTTTACTTAGAAAGACAATCAACTGGGACATACTATCAAAATTTATATACCTAAATATTTCTTCATTAATGCTTCCAAATGATTCATTTTCTTAATAACTACACTTTTATCCTTTGTAGACTTTCCACATAGCTCATTAAAACTCACACCATCTATGTTAGTATCATGTAACGACTGATCAAACTCAATCATAAATTCAATATATTGTTCATCATCTAAACCAGTATTTGTGAATCTTGCAAATAAACCAAACCACAAGAAGCTATCTTTAGAATTAAACATCTCTGTTACATCCTCATTTGCGACTTTAGTTAATCTTTCAACCCTTTCTTCAAAATCATCAAAATTACTAACAGTTGCATTGTTCTTAATATAACCACACATTTCTTCTTGTTGCTTCTTCCAATCCTTTATAAAATCACTTGCCATTATACTCTCAACAACGACCCGATTAATTGTACCATTTCTAAATTCAGAAACCCTATAATCGCCTCTGTCTTTAAAAAAGTCCATATTTGAAATAGATTTGACTAATGTTGCATATTCTTCTCCAAGATAAGCAAGTCCTTTTTGAGAGGGTGTCATAGGTTTCCCTTCATTATATCTAGAAATGTGGTATACAATATCTTCACTACAACAATTAAGGTATTGTGTAACCTCGAAAATATAATCCTTAAAGTTCTCTTGTAACTTTTCAGGAAGTTCAGAATACTTCTTACCACGAATATCGCACTCCGCCCACTCAGTTTTGGGTACCCCATTATCCCCAATAATAAAGTTCCCTCGTTCATCTTTTAACTTTGTCTGATATGAAATATTCCATCTTGTTATATTTCTACTTAATTTGAATCCATCATTATAGAAGCTATATACATTTGTACAACGCTGCTTACCGTCTAAATCCCAAATAATAATACTTCCATCAATAATCTGTTCTGCAAAAACAAGGGCTGGAATTGGATTGTCTTGCAAGATATCTGAAATAAGATTGCTTTTCATTTTAGGTGTCCATTGGTCCGACTCTCTTTGGGTTGGGTGGTTAAATTGAATGGTAAAATCATTCATTTTCTTAATAATTGAGGATATTGAATATTGTTTCTGTTTGCTTTTTTCTGATGTTTGTGAAATTATTCTTGGCATTTGCATGTCCCCCTTTAGTTCTGTTTCTTTATTCATAAATAAAATATGTGTGTTGTTAAATGACTTTATTTCATTCCAATACCTCATATATTGGCTATCTGTTAAACCCAGTTTATCTTTTATCTCAGTTGGAATATAACCTTGTATTTTCATTTCAATAATATATCTTGCTTTTTTAGATAAGTTGTTTAGGTATTTTTCAATTTTTTCATCTTGATAAATATTTTGATTATTTAATTTATCTTCTATGTTAAAATCAGATACTATTGTATCTTCAATGGTTATATCATTGCCATTTTCAATTGGTGAATAAATGGAAATGGTTCCAGTATTAGACCTT
>CAZKGP010000083.1:0-8498 GCA_964552225.1 uncultured Acetatifactor sp. | reverse complement strand
CTGAAAGAAGGTTGCACCGTCTATCTCTGCCGATTCCCTTAAGCTGTCCGGAATCCCATAGAAGAAGCTTCTCATGATAATCATATTATAGACGCTTAAGCAGCTGGGAATAATCAGCACCAACGGACTGTCGAGCAGGTTCAGGTTCTTCATCAGCAAATAGTTGGGAATGGTTCCTGCGTTAAAGAACATGGTAATCGTAATGAAAATATTAATGACACCTCGTCCCTTTAACTTATCAAATATCAGAGGATAAGCGCACAATATTGTCATTACCAGCGAAATCACCGTACAGACTATTGTTAAAAACACTGTCCAAAAGAATGCTCTGATATACTTAGGATCTTTTAAAACCGTAGCGTATGCATCAAAATTAAAACCCTTGGGCCAGAGATATATCTCATTTCTGACCAAATATTCCGTGGAACTTAAAGACTTTGCCAATAGGTTCAGCATCGGTACGATACAGATAATGCTTACCAGTATACCAATGATGGCAAAACCCCAATCACCCATTTTTACAGAGGTTGTTTTTACTTTCATTACCAAATCCCCCTTTCTCCAAGTCTTCTGGACAGCCAGTTAGCCAATAGAAGGAAAAATACACCAACCACCGACTGGAAGAGACCAACCGCGGTTGTCAGGGAGAACTGCAGTCCTTTGATACCGATTCGATATACATAGGTGGAAATAACATCCGCCACGTTCATAACCAAATTGTTCTGGAAGGCAAAAGGTCTGTCGAATCCACTTCCCAGAATATTTCCAAGGCTCATAATCAATAAAACAACGATTGTAGGCTTAATTCCCGGCAGAGTGATATGCCACATCTTGCGAAACCTTCCGGCACCATCCACAGATGCTGCCTCATACAGTTCCTGATTGATACCAGCTATGGCCGCTAGATATACGATGGAATTCCATCCAAAACTCTGCCATACGCCTACTCCGATGTAAGTTACAATCCAATGCCTCGCTTCATTTAGGAAGGGAATGGACTGTCCCCCAAAGCCTTCTATCACCATATTCACCAAACCCTCTCCAGGAGCGAATAACTGCAGTGCAAGGCTGTATACAATAACCCAAGAAAGGAAGTGGGGCATATAGGCAATGGTCTGAACAATCTTTTTAAAACGTTTAAAACACAATTCATTTAATATCAGCGCAAAGATAATCGGTGCCGGAAAGCCTATAATCAAATCGAAAAGATTCAGGGTCACTGTATTTCTCAGAGCCAGCAAAAAATCCTTGCTTTTGAATGCCTTGATAAAATATTCAAACCCATGATTCGCCGCCAACGGTAACTTCCAAACACTTTCCACAATACTATATTTCTTGAAAGCAATTTGTATGTATATCATCGGAAAATACTTGAATACCAATAGATACAGCAGTGGTAGAGCAAGCAGTGCATACAACTGCCAATATCGTTTTAGGTAAGCACCGAAATTGGTTTTTTTCTGTGGAACTATTTCTGTTTGTTTTTTCACAGATTTTCCCTCCTTTATGATAAGTGCCAATATCGCAAACTCTTTTGCTATACGGCATTTATAAGTAAATAAATAACTTCTATTCGTTTAATTATAACATAATGGTCATTTATTACTTCTCACATTTTGCTAATTGCATTTTCAGATATTGCTTTTTTAGATCAATTTTCTTTTATTTTTCAACATATTGCCCTAGTTTCCCAATTATGCTAATATGATATATGATGTTTATGTTGTTATTTTAGTATTTATAACATACTTTTTGTACATTTTAACTTTTTCTTTTTTATTCTATAAACGCAATTTTTGCTTGTCACATTGTTAACGCAGTAACATAGAAATGGGAAAATCAAACATGAATAAAACAAATTTGAATACCTTAGGGAAAAATTTACTTGAAAGTTATAAGACAAAGCAGGATGAAGAGCAGTTTCATCGAAATGTAAATGGAGAGTATGAGCCTGTAAAATATTTGCCTGGCTCTTCTATTCGTTTCTGGATAAACAATGAATCCATACCATATGATGTTCATTGGCATCCCGCCATAGAAATGATTATTCCTTTGGAAAATAGTTATACAGCCATTGTAGGGCAAGAGACGTATGAACTAAATCCAGGCGATATTTTTATTATTCCTGCAGGTGAATTACATCATTTAATTGCTCCAAGTACAGGAGTACGCTTAATATATTTGTTTGATTTATCTCTATTATCAAAGATACGAGGTTTTTCCTACCTCACCTCGTATATATCACAACCAATATTGATAAATGAAGTAACTTGCCCATCTATTTATGACAAGCAGTTTTCCACTATTATACAATTATGCAAGAACTATTACAGCAATGACACCTTACGAGAATTATCTGTATACTCTCAACTTCTTGATTTTTTTGTGGTTTATGGGAGACACAAGATGGAATTGGACGAGTACAACTGTTATACACTTGCCAATGAAAGCAAACAAAAAGATTTGATGGATAAGTTAAATACTGTTTTCGAGTATATAGATGAATATTTTGCAGAGGATTTAACATTGGAGAAGGTTGCCAATGTGGCAGGATTTTCTAAATTCCATTTTTCTAGATTATTTAAGCAATGTTCTGGTTATAATTTTTATGATTATTTGTGTTTCCGCAGAATTAAATCAGCCGAGACACTATTGCTGAAACCCGGAATTTCTATTACGGAGGTGGCTTTACAGTCTGGGTTTTCCAGTCTATCTACCTTTAACAGAACCTTTAAGAAGCATAAGAGCTGTACACCATCTGAATATCGCAATTTGTATAGTTCTCAGATGCTTCATCCTTTTTCAAAACAGTAAATATTAAAAAATAAAAAGTGGATTCAGAATCTAATAAAAGATTGGGGAATCCACTTTTTATATGGTATTATAATTTAATAAATATCTCAGTTTCTTGTTTGAGAGCCATAGCAATGGCTTGATTCTCATCCATATGATTGGTTATGTTTTCCAAGTCACCTACGAGAATCTGTGTACTATCTGCTGCACTATTTACACCATTTACACCTTCATCTATAGCACTAGCAATGGTGTCTATAGAGTCTGCAATTTCTTCCACTGCTTTCTGCAAGCTTTCTGTTTTAAGGGTAAACTCTTCCATTACGCCTTCTATGTATGTAGCATTTCTCTTATATTCACTACCTGATTGTACGAAAGATTCAAATTCAGGAAGAATAGAATCATTCATATAGTGAACCATGCCGTTGGCATTTTCTGAAAGGTTATTTACTGCTTTTGTTACAATACTATTGATTTGTTGAATCTTATTCGCTGCCTCTTGGCTATCTGCTGCCAATTGACTTATCTCAGATGCAACTACCGCAAAGCCTCTTCCTGCTTCTCCAGCTCTTGCTGCTTCGATGGAAGCATTTAAGGCAAGAAGGTTGGTCTCACTTGCAATATTCAATATATCATCAGTTAGTGCATTAATCTGGCTTACGCTCTTACTTTCTTCAATGGCTTTATTTAATACTGTAAGAATTTCACTTACCTTTATACTGGTAGATTCCATATTGGAATGTGCCATATTTTCCATTCCATCTGCATGTTGTTTCATTTCTTTGGTATAGTTACTAATCTCATTCGTCTTTAGAGCAATTACATTCACTTCTTCTTTTACAGATTCTGCATTTGAATTAATTACATAAGCATTTGAAGACATTGCTTCCATTGTAGCGGCCAATTCTTCTGTTAAAGCAGAAAGATCTGTGGCACTGCCATTAGAGGTTTGTACGCTATCCAAAACCTGATTAACAACTTGGTCCATCTTTTGAGTGTTCGTTGTAATCATTTTAAATATAGATTGCAATTTATCCATGAAAATATTAATTCCATTACCCAATGCTGCGATCTCATCATTGGAAAGAATGGTTACGCGTTTTGTCAAATCACCTTGACGTTTATCAATATCACTTATAATTCCAGTGATATCACGTTTTGCTACAGAAATAGGTCTTACCACGCGTAACAATACACTAAATAAGGCTATTAAAATGGCTACCGCACTAATGATAATTGTAATACCATTACTATATAGAGCATTTTGATATACAGCATCTAATTCATCACGGGCTTGTTCTGCTGCCGCATTGGCTGAAGAAATCATGGCATTTATACTTTCTTGCATACCGTTGGCATAGGTTGCAACATCGCCATTTGCGCAATTGTAAGCAGCTTCGTTTTTGCCGTTGGCACTAAAGGCAACTAAATTAGCTAGTTGGTATTTAAAATTGTCATAATTTTCTTGCAGTTGTTTAAAGCTCTGCATGTTGTCTTGTGTTAAATATTCTTTATATTGTACCAAAGAAGCATCCATGGCATCCTGTTCATTTCGTATGGAATCAATAAGCTCTATCATCGTGTCTAAATCTGTTGCAATAATATGTGATAGTGCGTATTTGTGGATTCCTTGTGCTTTTTCTTGTATAATTCCCAGTTTAGAAATACTGGCCATATAGTTATCAGAAATATCTGTTGCTGTTGCATTCACGTTACGAATATTATTAATTGCAGTAATATTAGATACGATAGATACAATTCCTAAAACGAAAACTGGCAGCAAAATCATGATTTTTATACTTATATGTATTCTTTTCTTCATATGTATATCCTCCTAAATGACTTACTGCACAACAGAAGCTGTTATACCAGCTACCATCTTATCAACAAGTTCTTGTAAATCAATTCCATCTGGATTGCCATTTACCAGTGTTTCTCCAAATGTTTGAAGAGGCGACCAATAACTAGTACCCACACGTTGCAAACTACCAAATTGAGATTGAGAAATAACCGCTTGAATGGCAGGTGCCTTTTTAACTTCATCAGAATCAGCAGCCTTAGTATTTGATGGACCTTGTTCTCTTTTTATAAAACGTAGCTCTTGGTTCTCTTGATTGGTAATCCAATCTGCTAATTTTAATCCCCATTCAGTATGATCAGAGTATGCATTAACGCCTACCATTTTATATCCTGAAAAAGATGCCATTTGAATCTGTTGTCCTGCACATGTAAATGTTGGTAATTTAACCGCTCCATAATTGGATCCCCAAGCCTCTTTTATCGTATTGGCATCCCATACTCCACTAATGCCAGCTATTACACTTCCATCTTGCACACCTGCAATAAATTCTTCATTAATTGCACTGGCAAATCCAGGACTCGATGCTATATCAAGCATTGCTTGAGCCACATCTACACCCTTTATATCACCTTCTGTACGATTCCAATCACAGAAGTTGGTAACGCCATCATCATTTAATCCAAGAGACATGCCTGTGGAGCCAAAAAAGGCATATAAATACCAGCCTGAGGTCCAATCCATGGTCACTTTTTTCTCTGCAGCTGCCGCAATTGCAAGCATTGCATCTAGTGATTCCACATCTGTCTCAGTAAAAAACTCTTTGTTGTAGTACATAAAATATCCATTATCTGCTGTCATGGGATAAGCAAACATTTTGTCATGGACAGAAGCTGCCGATACAGAATCTGGAAGGTTGGCATTTTTAACCTCATCTGCATTATTAACTGGTACCAGCGCGCCTGCTGCCACCATTGTCATTAATTGATCGTCTGCAAAAGCAAAAACATCTGCACCATTTTGTACATCTTCTAATAAGGTATCTCTACAGGTAGCCTCACTTTCTACTGCTACGGTAATATCAAAAGAAGCTTGTCCAGCATAATTGCTCTTAAATGATTCCACCATCTCACCCAGCAAATTCTGATCTTCTTCTCCTCCCCAAACAGTAAGTACGACATTTTCATTACCACTAGGCTCTTTATTGCTTTCAGTGGCATCTTCTTTTGTAATTTCTTTTACTTCATCCATTTTACTTGAGCATCCAATAAGTGTAGAACACACCATTGTTGTCAAAATTATTATTGCAAGTATTTTTTTACCCACTTTATAGGCTCCTTCCTTTTCTTTGTATTTTCACTAAACTTTACGAAATTTTATGATACAATAGTACCACAAATATTAAAAATATCATACTAAATTTTATTTTTTTGTAAAAAACTTTACATTATAAGTCATCTACAATAATTCCATGGGGAATTTTAGTTCTTGTAACCTCATCTACTGTAACAAAAATCACATGGCCTGTTACTGCAACAGCTTGGCTAACAGAATCTTTCATTTCCACATAAACTTTTAAGCTTGTGTTCCCAGCTTCCACTATTTTGCTAGTAATTTGAACCACCGCTCCTTTTTCTAAAGGCGTAGTAAAAGACATATCTTGTATATTACGGCATACAATTTCCGATGTATTACCATGTTCACAAGCTGCCGCCACAAAGGCCGCCTCTACAAACCAAGATGCTGCTTTTGCCGCAAACAAAGTACCATGATGATTCAAATCCTCACCCTTTACTAGATGATTACTTTCATATGTTTTCATTTTATCCCTCCAAACGCTTTATTTCCCACTTTCCAAACCCGCCTAGTACGCGTCACAAAGCAAACACTGCGGAATATCCAATCTATAATCATGGCAATCCACACGCCGATTGCCCCCATTCCCAGTTGCGCGCCAATAATATAGCTAAGTCCAACACGAAATACCATCATGGAAAAAATGGATGATACCATGGTAAACTTCACATCATTACAAGCTCGTAGCATATTAGGAAGCACAAAAGAAACCGGCCACAAGAGTATAGCAATTCCATTATGAATCATTACCAAGATAAAGGTAAGTTCAGTGGTTTCTCTTCCCAATCCATAGATTGGCAGAATAACAGGTAGTAATAACAAAATAATACTATTTACCACAAATGTACAAAGATAAGTTATCTTTAGTAACTTTTTAGTATAGTATTTTACTTGATCATAGTCACCTGCTCCAACACATCGGCCTATTACTGTAATCATAGCAAGTCCTATCGCTTGTCCCACAATAGTTCCTACTCCATCTAAGCTATTGGCCACTCCATTAGCCGCTATTTGTACGGTACCAAATCCTGCAATAATACTAACCACCAAAACACGCCCTAATTGGAAGATACCATTTTCAATACCACTTGGTATACCGATATATAGTATTTTTTTGATGACTTCCCACTCAAAATGGAAGCGTTCCTTTTGTAAATGAATAATGAACTTCGGTTTTCTTAGCATTTGGTATAACACAATACCTGCCACTGCACGAGATACCAAAGTGGGAATAGCAACACCCTCCACTCCCATGTGTAATCCATAAATACAAACGGCATTACCTACTATATTAATGGTATTCATTAATATAGATACTTTAAAGGTAATTTTAGAATTACCCATAGAGCGAAATAGTGCTGCACATGAATTGTATACGGCTATAAAAGGAAATGAAATTGCTGAAATAAGTAAATAAATAATTGCATTTTGTCTTACATCAGCTTCAATCTTACCGAAAAATAAATTTAAAATAGGTTTATAGAATATAATCACAATAATAGTGATCGCTATTGTAATCAAGGTAGAGGTGACAATTAACTGTTTGGCAGAACGACAAGCATCCTCTTTTTTCTTGGCTCCAATATATTGAGACGTTACAACAGCACCACCAGTGGCAAGTGCCGCCAATACACTAATAATTAGATTATTAAGCATATCAACTAACGATACTCCCGAAACAGCCGCCTCACCTACAGAGGAAACCATAATGGTATCTGCCATTCCCACAGCAACTACTAAAATCTGCTCTAAAATCAAAGGAATAATTAATTTTTTCAAATCCTGTTTTGTGAACAGCATGTTTTGTAGCTCCTTCCTACTCTTTCATACGGTAAAGGTTCATTGCATTTCGCCAAGTAATCTCTTCTACTTCTTCCTTACTTATGCCTTTTAATTGGGAAAGAGCATCCACAACATAAGTAAGATTTAAGGAATCATTGCGCTTTCCACGATATGGTTCAGGAGCCAAATAAGGGCAATCTGTTTCTAATACAATTTGGTCCATTGGCAAATATTCCACGGCTTCTTTTAATTTTTTACCATTTTTAAATGTCAAAACACCACCAATACCAATATAAAATCCCATATCTACAAATATTTTGGCAGTTTCTTTACTATAGGAAAAGCAGTGGATAACACCGCCCAACTCGTGAGCATTGTGTTCTTTCATTATATCTACAGTGTCCTTTGCCGCATCTCTGGAATGGATTACCACTGGTTTCTTCACTTCTCTTGCAAGCTCTAATTGTCTTTCAAACCATTTTATCTGAACTTCACGGTCTGGCTCCTTCCAATAATAATCCAAGCCAATCTCACCTACCGCCACGCATTTTTCCAACTGGCACTGTTCCTTCAGCCAAACAAATCTAGCCTCATCTAAATCCTCAGCATCACTTGGGTGTACTCCAATTGCTCCATAAATGTATGGATATTTTTCCATTAATTCTATTGTATCTTGACAAGCACTTAAACTTGAGCCGATGTTAACAATTCGCCCTATGCCTTGTTGAGGCAGTTTCTCTAATAAGGTCTCTCTATCTTCATTAAAAGC
>CAZKGP010000082.1:0-8506 GCA_964552225.1 uncultured Acetatifactor sp. | reverse complement strand
ATTTACGTTACAGGTACATGATAATTTAACTACTTCATATTGCATTCTCTAATTCCTCATGATACTATTGGGCGAATACTTATATGAGAAAAACAATAGAATGAAGCCATTCAAATGTTATGTAATAACTTATATAAACAATGAAAAGGATGAAAAATATGCGTAGAAAAGACAGAGAGCTCACAGATATAAATTCCATTTTTGAAGTGATTAATAATTGTAGTATTGTCCATGTTGCTATGGTAGATGATGGAAAACCTTATGTTGTCGCATTAAATTTCGGTTATGACCGTAGTAATGATGAATTAATTCTCTACTTCCATAGTGCTAATGAAGGCAAAAAGATAGATATTTTAAGGAAAAATCCTTCTGTATATTTTCAAATGGACTGCTCTAATGAATTAGTGGAAGGAACACCTGATAATCCTTGTGCATACAGTTGGAAATTTGAGAGTGTAATGGGTAGTGGTGATGTTGAATTTATTGTAAAGGAAGAAGAGAAAAGTCATGCCCTCAACCGTATCGTTCAACACGTAGGAAAAGTAGATAGAAATTTTGAGTTTCCTTCACAGATGCTTACTAAAACCTGCCTCTATCGAGTGCGTTCCACTGATTTTACTGGAAAATCCCATAAATAACATACCAAAAAATATGCCGATGCCACAGTGCTCCAGGTAATAAATACCTTGCACAAATAGCATCGGCAAATTGCATTAATTCATTGATTCCATCCACTCATCAAAGATTACTTTCAGCTCTTTTTCAATGGTTTCTTTCTCAAACAGCAAAGTGGTTAAATACTCCCCATCCATACTATTTTTATCCATTTCATTATCTATTGATTTGAGCTTAAGTTCTAGTTCCTCTATTTTTCTTTCCAACAGCTCAATCTTAAGATTATTTTGCTTCACTACATGATTAGAGTTCCTGATATCATTTTGTTTATTTGCTGATTTTTTAGTCTGTCCTTTTTCTATGACAATACTTTTTCCCAACTTCCTTTTTGAGCATTCACTAAGATAATAATCATAATCTCCGTTATAGATCGTGGCGGTACCTTCCTTTATTTCCATTATCTTATTTGCAACCTTTTGAATAAAATAACGATCGTGAGATACAAACAGTAGCGTTCCTTCGTATTCTGCCAACATCTCTTCTAGTACCTCCCGGGTATCAATATCCAAATGATTGGTCGGCTCATCTAAAATCATAAAATTAACCTTATCAAATGTTAAGGAACATAGTTTTAATCTACTTTTCTCTCCTCCCGATAAGCTTTTAATTTTTTTAAAAACATCTTCACTATAAAATAAAACCTTCGCAAGCTGTCTTCTAGCAATTTCATTGGTTGTATTGTGGTGATTAGAAAAGTACTCTAAAATGGTCTGCTCTTCGTCTTCAAACTGAATGTGTTGAGAAAGATAACCAATCTTAACTTGAGAACCAAGTTTAATCACACCCAAATCTGGCTCTAACTCCTCTAAAATCAACTTTAGTAAGGTCGATTTTCCGCACCCATTCTTCCCAATAATACAAACACTTTCCTGATAAAATATTTGAAAATCTATTTGCTTCAGCAGAGAATTCCCTTCAAAAGATTTACTAATACCTTCTACCTCAAGGACTAATTTACCCGTTCGATTCTCAATATTATTTACCAATTTTATTTTCTTTGTCTTTAATACTTGTCGATCTAAAGCATCTACTTTTTCAAGACGTTTTTCCAATTCCTTAGCTCTTTTATACATGACTTCACTATCACGCATAGCTCCCCAAACTCGGTAACGCTTAATCTGGTTTTCCATTTGTTCAATTTTCTTTTGTTGGTTTTTATAATGTTTGAAATCTATGAGAAATCTTCGTTCCTTCTCTAATACATAAAAACTATAATTTCCCTCATAATTATTAGCCTGACTAAATTCCAACTCCACAATTCTCTCTACAACACTGTCCAGAAAATATCTGTCATGAGATATAATGAGAACAGAGCCTTTATACTCTTTTAAAAACCCTTCCAGCCAGTCAAGAGTTTCTAAATCCAAATGATTAGTAGGTTCATCTAATAAAAGAACGTCTGGTTCTTCTAAAAGTAACTTTGCCAAAATCACTCTAGTCTTTTCACCACCGCTTAAACTATTAAATGTTAAAGACTTTAGTCCCTCTGTAATTTGAAGTCCTTCCGTAATCTTATTTATTTTAGTTTCAAGCTCATAACCACCTTCTAATTCATATTGAGAAGTTAATTTGCCATAAAGATTAATTGCTTTTTCTAGTTCATTGCCTTCTAACTTTTCAAAATTATTTTCCAACTCTTTCATTTTCTTACTAATAATAGATACTTTTTCAAATGCCATTTGAATAACGTCTATTGTCGTTACTTGCTCATCATATACTGGAATTTGATTTAAGTATCCTATTTTTACATCTTTGCGAAAACTAATATTTCCTTCCTGGTAATCCTCCATTCCCATAAGGATTTTAAAAATCGTTGTTTTTCCACAGCCATTTTGACCGATAAAACCAATTCGTTCTCCTGTCTTTACTTCAAAGCTTATATTTTCAAATATCTTAGTCGCACCATAATATTTTGTTATATTATTTATACCTATTTCTACCATATTAACCTCCATATACGCAAAAAAACCAAAGCCAATAAGCTTTGGTTTCAACTATATTAAATGAATAAATATCACTACAATATTTATATTATCTAAATTGAATATTCCAAACTACTTAACTGGATTCTTGTAAATCTATTAAAATTGGACGCACTTATCCCCTTAACGAGAAAAAGTGAGAACATAATAGATTGAAATTTGATCCATTTAAGTGTTTTATTCATTCCATAATCCTTTCAAGAATATATGTTTTATGATATTTCATTTTTATATATTCGTCAATAGTCAATGCATTTTTACAGAATATTCCAGTCTCCTTTTGTCAGACAGTTAATATGCTCTGTACGAATATCACCTAGCAATTCACATGGAATATTCTCTTTCGTATGATGGTAGGTAAATCCACATTTTTCCTGCACACGTTTGGATTTCATATTGCCATCATAATATCCACACCATATATTTTCAAGCTTCAAATCTTCAAAACCATGACGTTGCAGTTCCTTTACCGCTTCCGGAATTAGACCTTGCCCCCAGAATGGCACCCCAATCCAGTATCCGATTTCACCTTCAGTTTCTGGTAAATCAAGATGACTTGCTTTGCCAATCATTAATCCAATACTGCCAATTGCTTTATTATCTTCTTTTAAACATACTGCATACGTTTCATCTACTGCTAAAACAGTTTTGATAATTTCATTGCTATTCTCCACACTAGTATGTGGTGGCCATCCAGCAACTGGTCCCACAGCAGGATCTTTTGCATATTCAAATAAATCTTTATCGTCCGTTACAAGCCACGGACGAAGAATGAGTCTTTCTGTTTCTAATTGCATTTACCTCACACTCCTTTTATTTATCTTCCATTAAGAAACGCTATTACCTCCTTGGTATATTCCTCTATTTCAAACAGCATAGAAAGATGACCACCACAAATATCTGTTTTCACCACAGGGTTAGGCATAATATCTATCAGCCCTTGCTTTACATCATCGTGGAAAGTTTTATCATCCTCTGATAGAATGAGTAAAACTTTATCTTTGTATGGCAATAAATCTTTTTTCTCCAAATTCCAATGAGTTTTTACATCCTTAAGTAAATATAACATGTAAATCTCGTACTCTTTTGTCAGTGAACGCATCATAACATCACAAAATTCTCTTGCCAAGTCGGGATAATCAGATTGGTTGATTGTCTTTAAAGTAGACTTCTCCATAATTCCCTTTACAATACCAAAAGGGAGCAATTTTATCATAGTAATCATGCCATCAATCTTCTTTATCATATCCAAAAGACTTTTACTAGCCTCTTGATTTAAATGAATGGATAATGTACCTGTATTAGATAAAATTAATCCTTCCACCACATCGGGATGCTCCTTAGCAAGAATTTGTGCTATAAATCCCCCAAGTGATTGACCAACCAAATACGCTTTTATATTAAGTGTTCTTAATAACTCAGCAATGGCATCAACTAATATTTGATTTGTAGAACACCAAATAGGATAATCAAAGGTTATCACAGAGTATGTTTGTGCAAACTTTTCAAAATGAAGAAGAAATAAATCTGATTTTCCTGTGCCGCCTGTTAATAGCACCAGTGTTTTCTGTGATGACTCGTTTTTAAGATATCTATATGTAAAAATATTACCTGAAATTAAGATTGTCTGCAACGGATACTTATTTTCTAACTCTCTGAATCTACTCATAGTATACCTCCTAACCAAAGATGTATGATGTTAATGATTCTGACATCAAACGAATGGTCTCTTCTTTACTTCCAACAGACAGTTGTTCTCTGTCAAAAGCAAATTCAGCCATTATATTTATCATGTTAATTACTATTTCAAAATTTACATTAGAACTCACAATGTTATTTCCCACTAATAATTCGTCTGCAAATTTTATACTGTCTGTATTAGCTTTTATTTGTTGATCAGGGACTCTTCTAAATATAAGTTTTAATTCTTCCGCCGAAAAGTAGTGATGCACATTTTTCTCTTGTACGTAGCTACACAAAAAATTAACAATCGCTTCTCTATCACGTGATTTTAATTGTGTAAAAAAGTCGTGTAATTCATTACGCCTAGTTTCTCTAATAGAAATCATAACTTCATAGAAAAATTCTTCCTTAGAGGGAAAGAAATTATAGAAGGTTCCCTTTGCAATACCCGTATTCCGTGCCACTTCTTCTATTGAAGTAGCTTTGTATCCCTTTTTACTTAAAGATTCCAAACCATTTTGAACGAGTTTTTCTCTGATAATATTTCTATCTTCTTCTTTAAATATCTTTGGCATATGCACCTCCTCCAAATTGGGTAAAGTAATTGATTGTATTTAGTGACTACATTTGTCTATATAGTCATATTATAGCTTTGGATATTTACTGTCAAGATAAAGATGCAAGATTTGTTGTACATTCTTTACAAAATAATATGTTCTGTTATAATATAAATTAAATTCTAAGGGAATCATTTCTGATAAAATCATTTATGTGCCATCTGGTACATTCTAAAATCTTGAATCATCGAAAAATCCCAAGAGTACAAAGTGAATAATATTATCCATTTGAAAAGTATTGTCAGAATTATAATAGCTTTACTAATTCAGATCAAGACGAAAAAGGAAAGCTCAATCGTTATTCCACTCTTAAACCTGTATATCCTTTAATTATCTTAGGCTATAAGTATTTTAATGATGAACAATCTCTTCGCGTATTTCAGCTATATGACCCTAAAAGAAAAAAGAGTTTTGATAAGGACTTGATAAAAATTGGATACTTTGAACTTCCCAAAAAGAATGTGGAAACTGATAATCAAAACTATTGGAGAGAATACTTTCTAACGGGTACTGTTTCACAAAGTGCCCCTGAATATATAAAGAAAGCAGCAACTATAATTGATTATGTAAACCTAAGTAAGGAGGAGCAAGCGGTGACAGATGCATTGGAAAAAGCAAGAGCAACCTACGACGCACAGTTACTTTATGCAGAGGAAAAAGGCGAAGAAAAAGGCGAAGAAAACTTAGCAAAGTTAATCAGACGTTTGACAGAGGAGAAACGAGTTGATGAAATTGAGTTGTGTGTCAATGATAAAGAATATCGAAAAGCATGCATGGTAGAGTTTGGAATCATGTAAATTAGAGAAGGTGCTGTCCTGAAATAGGATGGTCTAAAATAGGGAGCAATCTTGCTCCCTATAAAGTTCTTAACTTTCCAATTTTCTGGCACACAAGGGTTGAGGAGCAAACCATCAACTGTCGACTTAACTCCTAAAAGGTGTTCAAGTACAACCCAAACTATCCAAGTGCATGAGTACATCTTCATAGTATGGAACTTTTCTAAAATCTGCTCTTACCAGTAATCTGTCTATATTTCTACCAACAAATTGCTTCACACCCATAGCAATTTGACCAGCTATCATGTTACGACCATCATCCACCCCAAAACGAACACTTGTTACTTTCTTAATCTAGGACCCTTCTGGCTCTGCAATTGGGATGCCACATATACTGTATATCTACACAAGGCAAGTCCCATCGCATTTCTACCATAGAATCTCCGGATTCTGCCTGCACTTCATCCCATTTAAGGAGAAACTCATACTCATATACGTCCTTTATGGAGTTCTAACTTATTTATTTCTACAGTGAGATCAATATTAGAAAAGACCGACTTAATACATTCCTAAGAATTTACTAATAGCTTTTTACAAAATATTTGTTAATGTTATGCAGTCGCTAAACATATTTGAAACAATTCAACTTTATAATACTCGTGTTGCTTTGTTACTTTTGAAGTATGCTGGAGGAATATTGCTAATGAAAATACTTATCGTAGAAGACGAAAAAAATATAATGGACTTAATTTGTTTGAATCTCACTAAAACAGGCTATGATTGTGAGTGCGCTTCTGATGGAATGGATGCTGCTGATAGGATTGAAAACAAACGCTATGATTTAATATTATTGGATATTATGTTACCTGGAGCAGATGGATATGAATTGATGGATTACATAAAAACCTTGGAAATACCTGTGATTTTTATTACTGCCAAATCTAGAGTAGAGGATAAAGTAAAAGGATTGAAAATGGGTGCGGATGATTATATCACCAAGCCTTTTGAATTAGCAGAATTGAATGCAAGGGTAGAAAGTGTTTTGCGCAGATATAGAAAAAAGGACCAGCAAATAGAAATTGCTGGAGTGGAAATTGACTTAAGCTCAAGAATGGTGAAGCTAGGTGATAAAGTGATAGACCTTACAATGAAGGAATTTGATTTATTGCTTTTATTTATTAGAAATAGAAATATTGCCTTGTTCCGAGAGAGAATATACGAGGAAGTATGGGAAAGCGAGTACACGGGGGATAGCCGAACCGTTGATATTCATGTACTACGATTGCGCAAAAAATTATGCTGGGAAGATAAAATTATTTCAATACGAAAAATTGGATATCGACTGGAGAGTTAGATAAAATGAAATTATGGCAAAAAATATGTATTTATTTCTTATCTCTATTTATTATAGTATTCTTAGCAGCAGGTATTTTGCTGATTGAAAAAAGTGCAAGAGCCAATCTAGATAAACTTATAAGTAAGTCTAGCAATGAGTATAGTAGTATATTGAATGGAATGACATGGTACACAGTCATTAATGAGGAACGAAATGCTAAAAGCTTATATTATAATCTTGAAGATTATATTTATGAATATCTGGATAGCAGAATAGGTCCCTCAGGTGTTTATTTTAATGTACAAGATTCTCAGGGTAATGCTATATTTAGCAATCTAGACTTTGATTTTCCCATTGAAGAAATGGAAATCATAAATACAAAAAAATATCCTCAGTATGTAATTAGACAAAATCATCAAAAAACATATTTGAGTATTTACAGTAATATAACCATAAAGAATTTAAACCTGATTCATTGTTATATTGTAGATATCAGTTACTTGTTTGAACAAAAAGAGGAGCAATATTCTTTTTTCATAAAGATATTTTTAATGGTTATTGTTATATTAACAACTGGAGTATATATTCTAAGTAAAAATATTACAAAATCAGTAAGCATTTTAACCCAATCTGTTATAAAAATAGAAGACGGCAATTATGCTGACAGAGCAGTTATTCACTCTAAAGATGAAATTGGTACATTAGCTCATCATTATAATAGAATGGCTGATACCATTCAAGAAAAAATAGTCGAACTGCAGAACAAGACAGAAGCTCAGCAACGATTTATTGATAATTTTACCCATGAGCTAAGAACCCCTTTAACTGCAATAGTAGGTTATGCAGACTATCTTCGTTCTGCTCATTGTGAAGAGGAAGAATATCAAGATATGGGGCAACGTATTTTTAGCGAAGGTAAGAGAATTGAACAATTATCTAGTATGATGATGGATCTTATTTTTCTAGAGCGTAATCAATTTAAGCTGATTGAATTTGAAATGAAAGCAATTCTTTGGAAAGTGGAAAATATTATGACTCCTGCACTTCAGCAAAATGGAATTACATTAAAGATACATTGTGAAGAAAAAGGACTAAAGATTTTGGCAGAACAAAATCTTATTCTTAATTTATTTTGTAATTTTTTAGATAATGCTATAAAAGCTTCTGATATGAATACTACGATCTCTATCACTGCACAGGAACAGGATGAATTTGTGGTAGTGTCAATAAAAGACCAAGGTAAAGGAATCCCAGAGGATGAGATTGGTAACGTGTTTGAGAATTTTTATATGGTGGATAAAGTAAGAAATAAAGAAAATAATGGCGTTGGCCTGGGACTTAGTATTTGCTTGCAAATAGCTGAAATTCATAATGCTTTATTGGAATTAGAGAGCAAAGAAGGGGAAGGAACGACAGTAAAAATAAAATTTAAAAATA